>NZ_CEEDDZ010000020.1:0-111794 GCF_979253585.1 Pseudomonas sp. AC463
TGGCGTCCCCTAGGGGACTCGAACCCCTGTTACCGCCGTGAAAGGGCGGTGTCCTAGGCCACTAGACGAAGGGGACAAAACCTTCTGTACAACCGATCAGAGCTGAGTTCTGATCAATTCAAGGACGGTGTGGCCAGACCTTGAACCTGTAAATTGGTGGAGCTAAACGGGATCGAACCGTTGACCTCTTGCATGCCATGCAAGCGCTCTCCCAGCTGAGCTATAGCCCCTCATCGGTGAGGACGGGGCGAATCTTAATGGCGCTTTGGAAGTGTGTCAAATTTATTTTCAACAATTTCCAAAATTTTTTGCCGGGATAACAATCACTTACCGACGAAACCCCGGAAAACCGGGGTTTCGTCGCTGCAACAGCCTGCCTAAGCGATCGCGCCCAGCAGCTTTTCCCACTCTTTGTTTTCTTTCTTCGACACACCACCAAGCAAATCAAGGGCTTGGCGCAGACGGAAACGCGTGAGGTCAGGCCCGAGAATTTCCATCGCATCCAGCACCGACACCGAACTGGCCTGCCCGGTGATCGCGGCAAACATCAGCGGCATGGCATCGCGCAGTTTCAGCTCAAGGGACTCGACCACCGCCTGGATCGTCGCGGTAATCGCATCCTTCTCCCACTGGCGCAGGCTTTCGAGCTTCCACAGAATCAACTGCATCAACTGGCGCACCTGGTCGCCGGAGAGCTTCTTGGACTCAAACAGCTTGGCGTCCGGGTTCACGCCGCCGGCAAAAAAGAAGCTGGCCAACGGTGCGACCTGGCTGAACGTCTCCACCCTGCCCTGCACCAGCGGCGCGATCTTCATCATGTACTCGGGGTTCAACGCCCACTGCTGCACGCGGCTGGCGAACTCTGCCACCGGCAGGTCACGCAGCCACTGGCCATTGAGCCACGACAGCTTCTCGATATCGAAAATCGGCCCGCCGAGGGACACGCGGGACAAGTCGAAGTTATCGACCATTTCCTGCAGCGAGAACTTCTCGCGCTCGTCCGGCATCGACCAGCCCATGCGGCCCAGGTAGTTGAGCATCGCTTCGGGCATGAAGCCCATGCGCTCGTAGAAGGTCACCGAGGTCGGGTTCTTGCGCTTGGACAGCTTGCTCTTGTCCGGGTTACGCAGCAGCGGCATGTAGCACAACTGCGGCTGTTCCCAGCCGAAGTATTCGTACAGCAGGATCAGCTTGGGCGCCGACGGCAGCCATTCTTCGCCGCGCAGCACGTGGGTGATGCCCATCAGGTGGTCGTCGACCACGTTGGCCAGGAAGTACGTCGGCAGGCCGTCGGTCTTCATCAGCACTTGCATGTCCATGCGGTCCCACGGGATCTCGACGTCGCCGCGCAGCATGTCCGGCACCACGCACACGCCTTCGCTCGGCACTTTCATGCGAATCACGTGCGGTTCGCCGGCAGCCAGGCGCTGGGCCACCTCTTCCTTCGACAGCAGCAGCGCGCGACCGTCATAGCGCGGAGTTTCGCCACGTGCCTGTTGCTCGGCGCGCATCTGGTCGAGTTCTTCGGCGGTGCAGAAGCACGGGAACGCGTGCCCCATGTCGACCAGTTGCTGGGTGTACTGCTTGTAGATGTCGCTGCGCTCGCTCTGGCGATACGGGCCGTGCGGGCCGCCAACGTCCGGGCCTTCCGACCAGGTGATGCCCAACCAGCGCAGCGCATCGAAAATCTGCTGTTCCGACTCACGGGTGGAACGCACCTGGTCGGTGTCTTCGATCCGCAGGATGAATTCACCGCCGTGCTGCTTGGCAAAGCAGTAGTTGAACAAGGCGATGTAGGCAGTGCCGACGTGGGGATCCCCAGTAGGCGATGGCGCAATGCGCGTGCGGACGGTGGTCATGGCTGGTCTCGAATGGGCGATAAAACTGAAAATTGAAGCAAGGGGCGAATGGTAACAGCCTGGGGGATTTCTGGAAAACCGAGGCGCGGCTATCGGGGGCAAGCCCCTCCCACCTCGATTTGTGAACACGGTCAAATGTGGGAGGGGCGGTGCGACGATTGGACTTGCCCCCGATGAGGCCGGCACAGCCACTACAAATCAAACAGCCAGCAACCGCTCGCGCAACTTGCCAATCTCATCCCGCGTCTGTGCCGCGGCCTCAAACTCCAGATCGCGCGCCAACTGGTACATCTTCTCCTCCAACTGGCGAATCCGCTTGTTGATCTCACTCGGCGAGCGCAATTCGTTCTCGTACTTGGCGCTTTCCTCCGCGGCCTTGGCCATGCCCTTGCGCTTCTTGCTGCGCGAGCCGGGCACGGTGGCGCCTTCCATGATGTCGGCGACGTCCTTGAACACGCCCTTGGGCGTAATGCCGTTGGCCAGGTTAAAGGCAATCTGCTTGTCGCGACGGCGTTCGGTCTCGCCGATCGCGCGCTCCATGGAGCCGGTGATGCGGTCGGCGTAGAGAATCGCGCGGCCATTGAGGTTACGCGCCGCGCGGCCGATGGTCTGGATCAGCGAGCGCTCGGAGCGCAGGAAGCCCTCCTTGTCCGCATCGAGAATCGCCACCAGAGACACCTCCGGCATGTCCAGGCCTTCGCGCAGCAGGTTGATGCCCACCAACACGTCAAAGGTGCCCAGGCGCAGGTCGCGGATAATCTCCACGCGCTCCACGGTGTCGATGTCCGAGTGAAGATAGCGCACGCGCACGCCGTGGTCGGCCAGGTAATCGGTCAAGTCTTCGGACATGCGCTTGGTCAGCGTGGTGACCAGCACCCGCTCTTCCAGGGCCACACGCTTGGTGATTTCCGAGAGCAAGTCGTCCACCTGGGTCAGCGCCGGGCGGATTTCGATTTGCGGGTCCACCAGGCCGGTCGGGCGTACCAACTGCTCAACCACACGCCCCGCATGTTCGGCTTCATAGTTACCCGGGGTGGCCGAGACAAAAATCGTCTGCGGGCTGATCCCTTCGAACTCGTCGAAGCGCATCGGCCGGTTATCCAGCGCCGACGGCAGGCGGAAACCGTATTCCACCAAGGTCTCTTTACGCGAGCGGTCACCTTTGTACATCGCGCCGACCTGCGGCACGCTGACGTGGGATTCGTCGATCACCAGCAGCGCATCGTCCGGCAAATAATCAAACAACGTCGGTGGCGCCTGCCCGGAGTCACGGCCCGACAGATAGCGCGAGTAGTTTTCGATGCCGTTGCAGTATCCCAGCTCAAGAATCATCTCCAGGTCAAAACGCGTGCGCTGCTCCAGGCGCTGGGCTTCCACCAGCTTGTTGTTGGCGCGCAGGTAGTCCAGGCGCTCGGCCAATTCAGTTTTGATCCCCTCGATGGCGCCCATCAAGGTTTCGCGCGGGGTCACGTAGTGGCTTTTCGGGTAGAAGGTAAAGCGCGGCAGCTTGCGGATCACCTCGCCAGTCAACGGATCGAAGGCCGACAGGCTCTCGACTTCATCGTCAAACAGCTCGATGCGGATCGCTTCCAGGTCGGATTCGGCCGGGTAGATGTCGATCACATCGCCGCGCACGCGGAAGGTGGCGCGGGCAAAATCCATGTCGTTGCGGGTGTATTGCAGGCTGGTCAGGCGGCGCAGCAGTTCGCGCTGGTCGAGTTTGTCGCCACGGTCGACGTGCAGCACCATCTTCAAATAGGTTTCCGGGCTACCCAGGCCGTAGATGCACGACACCGTGGTGACAATGATCGCGTCCTTGCGCTCCAGCAGCGCCTTGGTCGCCGACAGGCGCATCTGCTCAATGTGGTCGTTGATCGACGCATCCTTCTCGATAAAAGTATCGGAGGACGGCACATAGGCTTCGGGCTGGTAGTAGTCGTAGTAGGAAACGAAGTACTCCACCGCGTTGTTCGGGAAGAACGCCTTGAACTCGCCATACAGCTGCGCGGCCAGGGTTTTGTTCGGCGCCAGCACCAGCGTCGGGCGGTTGGTCTGCGCGATCACGTTGGCGATGCTGAAGGTCTTGCCCGAACCGGTCACCCCGAGCAGCGTCTGATGCGCCAGGCCGGCGTCGATGCCCTCGACCAGCAGGCGAATGGCTTCGGGTTGATCGCCGGCGGGTTCGAAGCGGGTGACGAGCTGGAAATCCGACATAACGTACCTCTTTCAGTCACCCCAAGCCTACAGCCGCCTAGGACGAAAATAGCTCAGCAACCCGCGAAAATTCATCGCAGGTTGCAGGAAAAAACCATGATAGCTGTAGAAGTGGTGGCGAATGTGACGGGTTTCAAGGCAATCGTCTGACATGCCGTCCAGAATCAAGGTTGCAATAAGACTAACGGTCAGCAAATAAACCGAAAAACTTGGCTGAAAAGCCGTTTCGGTTGTCGCCCTCAGCGGTGAGGGCCTCTATACTAGCTCCCCGTTTGTGCACCGCTCTAGTGCATTCGGCTGGAGCGCGACACGTCCCTCCATTCCCCCATAGAGCTGCCGCAAAAATGAGCCTGTTCTCCGCTGTCGAAATGGCACCACGCGATCCAATCCTGGGCCTCAACGAAGCATTCAACGCCGATACACGAACCACCAAGGTCAACCTTGGCGTGGGCGTTTACTGCAACGAGGAGGGGAAGATTCCACTCTTGCGTGCCGTTGCCGAAGCGGAAGCCATTCGCGTGGCGCAACACGCCGCCCGTGGCTACCTGCCGATCGACGGCATCGTCGCCTACGACCAGGCTGTGCAAAAGCTGCTGTTCGGCGCTGAGTCGCCACTGCTGAGCGCTGGCCGCGTGATCACCGCCCAAGCGGTCGGCGGCACTGGCGCACTCAAGATCGGCGCCGACTTCCTCAAGCAACTGCTGCCTGACGCCGTCGTCGCCATCAGCGACCCGAGCTGGGAAAACCACCGCGCGCTGTTTGAAACTGCCGGTTTCCCGGTGCAGAACTACCGCTACTACGACGCCGCCACCCACGACGTGAACCGCGCCGGCCTGCTTGAAGACCTCAACGCCCTGCCGCCGCAGTCCATCGTGGTGCTGCACGCCTGCTGCCACAACCCGACCGGCGTCGACCTGAGCCCGGCCGACTGGCAGAACGTGCTGGACGTGGTCAAGGCCAGGAACCTAGTGCCGTTCCTCGACATGGCCTACCAGGGCTTTGGCGACGGCATCCATGAAGACGCCGCCGCCGTGCGCCTGTTCGCCGAATCGGGCCTGACCTTCTTTGTGTCCAGCTCGTTCTCCAAGTCGTTCTCGCTGTACGGCGAACGTGTAGGCGCGCTGTCGATCGTCAGCGAATCCAAGGAAGAAAGCGCGCGCATCCTGTCCCAGGTCAAGCGCGTGATCCGCACCAACTACTCCAACCCGCCGACTCATGGCGCGGCGATCGTGGCTGCGGTACTGAACAACCCTGAGCTGCGCGCCCAGTGGGAAGCGGAACTCGCCGAAATGCGCCTGCGCATCCGTGGCATGCGCGAGCAGATGGTCGCCGAGCTGGCCAAGGCTGCACCGGGCAAGGACTTCAGCTTTGTCGGCCGCCAGCGTGGGATGTTCTCCTACTCCGGCCTGACCGTTGAACAAGTCACCCGTTTGCGCAGCGAGTTTGGCATCTACGCGCTGGATACCGGGCGTATCTGTGTCGCGGCGCTGAACCAGGCGAACATTGGCGCGGTGACGAAGGCGATTGTTCAGGTGCTGTAAGCCTTAACACGCTGCACGAAGGGGGAAGCCAAATGGCTTCCCCCTTTTTTATGGGCGACCGCTGAACCTGTGGCTCGCCACAACAAACTCGCTCGCCGCAGCACTTCGCGCCTAAACTGAACCTCGACTGCCCCTTTGCTGTGAGAGCCCTATGAGAAACGACGACCTGGACCTGCGCGCCGACCGCGACGAACTGCATGACTACACCCCGCGCACACCGCCCGCCAAACGCCAGAAAAGTTTGGTGCTGCAAGTCGCGCTCGGTGTATTCCTCGGCGGTTTGGCCCTGTGGCTGGTGCAGTTGGGTGCAACGGCACTGATGGCCAAGCTGGCCATGGGTACCCTGCAATTTGGCGGCTAACCCAGCGCCAACCCCTTCTCTTCCAACAATTTCACAAAACTGTTCAAACTCTGCGACACCGTGCCCCGGCGCCAGATCAGCCAGGTATTGAGGATGCGAAACGTATCGCTCAAAGGCCACACACTCACCGCCGCAAACCCCGGCATGTTTTCCAGCATGCTGCGCGGCATCAGCGCCAGGCCGGCACCGGCGCTGACGCAAGCGAGCATTCCGTGGTAACTCTCGATCTCGAAGATCTTGCCCGGCATCGCGCCATCCTGGGTGAACCAGCGCTCGAAGTGGTGGCGATACGAGCAGTTCGAGCGAAACGTATAGATGTTCTCGCCATTCACATCCTGCCCGCGGTTGATCGGCGCGTGGTGCAGCGGCGCGATTACCACCATTTCCTCTTCAAACACTGCCACGCCTTCCAGGGTCGAGTGCAACACCGGCCCATCGACAAACGCAGCCGTCAGGCGCCCCGACAGTACGCCTTCGATCATGGTGCCCGAGGGCCCGGTGCTCAGGTCCAATTCGACCTTGGCGTGCTTCTGGTTATACGCCGCCAGCAACCCTGGAATGCGCACCGCCGCCGTGCTCTCCAGCGAGCCGAGGGCAAACGCGCCCTGGGGCTCCTCCCCCGCCACCGTCGCGCGAGCCTCTTGCACCAGGTCGAGAATGCGCCGCGCATAGCCGAGGAAATTCCACCCGGCCGGCGACAGGCGCAGGCGACTTTTCTCGCGGATAAACAGCTCCACGCCCAGGTCCTGCTCCAGCTGCTTGATGCGCGTGGTCAGGTTCGACGGTACCCGATGAATCAGTTGTGCGGCGGCGCTGATGCTGCCTTGCTCGGCAACGGCCTTGAAGATTTCCAGCTGGACCAGATCCAAATCATTCTCCAATCGTGAATGTATTGCTTAATATTATTCAGTTTCCAGAAAACATCCAAGCCCGTAGGCTGAACCCAATCCACTCATTCAGCCGGACGGTGCCATGAACGCTATTTCTCACCAGACCCACGCCTTGTCGATCAACCCCGCCACGGGCGAAACGGTCGCCAGCTACCCCTATGAAACCACGGCGCAACTCGACGCCGCCCTCGACCGCGCCACGGGTGCGTTCCGCAGCTGGCGCCGCCAGCCGGTGAGCCAGCGCGCCGAACTGCTGCTGGCCCTGGCCGCCGCCCTGCGTGAGCAAGCCGAAGAGATGGCGCAGATGATCACCCTGGAAATGGGCAAACCCATCGCCCAGGCCCGCGCCGAAATCGAAAAATGCGCACTGCTCGCCGAGTGGTACGCCGCCCAAGGCCCGGCCATGCTCGCCCCGGAACCGACCCTGGTGGACAACGGCAGCGCGCAGATCGAATACCGCCCGCTGGGCCCGATCCTCGCCGTAATGCCGTGGAACTTCCCGGTGTGGCAAGTGCTGCGCGGCGCCGTGCCGACGATGCTCGCCGGCAACACTTACGTGCTCAAACACGCGCCGAACGTGATGGGCAGCGCCTACCTGATGAAAGCCGCGTTCCACAAAGCCGGTTTCGCTGACGGCCTGTTCGAAGTGATCAACGTGACCCAGGACGGTGTGTCCAAAGCCATCGCCGACCCACGCATCGCCGCCGTGACCCTCACCGGCAGCGTGCGCGCCGGCATCGCCATCGGCTCCCAGGCCGGTGCCGCGCTGAAAAAATGCGTGCTGGAACTGGGCGGCTCCGACCCGTTTATCGTGCTCAACGACGCCGACCTCGACGCCGCCGTGCAGGCCGCCGTGATCGGTCGCTTCCAGAACAGCGGCCAAGTCTGCGCCGCCGCCAAGCGCCTGATCATCGAAGCAGGTGTGGTGGAAGCATTTACCGCCAAATTCCTGGACGCCAGCCGCGCCCTGGTGATGGGCGACCCGACGTCGACCAGCACCTACGTCGGCCCGATGGCGCGTTTCGACCTGCGTGACGAGCTGCACGGCCAGGTCCAGGCCACCCTGGAGGAAGGCGCGACCCTGCTGCTGGGCGGCAATAAAGTCGAAGGCGCCGGCAACTACTACGCGCCGACCGTGTTGGCCAACGTCACCGACCAGATGACCTCGTTCAAACAGGAACTGTTCGGCCCCGTGGCCTCGATCATCACCGCCCGCGACGCCGACCACGCCGTGGCCCTGGCGAACGACAGCGAGTTCGGCCTCACCGCGAGCATCTTCACCACCGACGCGGCCAAGGCACGGGACATCGCCAACCAGCTGGAAACCGGCGGGATCTTCGTCAACGCGTTCAGCGTGTCCGACCCTCGGGTGGCGTTTGGCGGGGTGAAAAGGAGTGGGTTTGGGCGTGAGCTGTCGCACTTCGGCGTGCGGGAATTCTGCAATGCGCAGACGGTGTGGCTGGATCGTAAGTAACCCCAGCAACTAGCCTGGAATGAGCTTATGTGGGAGGGGGCAAGCCCCCTCCCACATTTGAATCTCGGTGTTTCTGGAAGTTATTGGGCGCTGATGTAGTTGAACTGCGCCTGGGTCTTCTCAACCGCCGCCTGCACTTTGTCTTTTTGCGCCTGCGTGCCCGAGTAGTAAATCTGCATCCCCTTCAAATCCAGCCCTTCGACGGCGTTGCCGATAACCGCCACGTCAACGCCGGTACTGGAGCCCATAATCAAGAAGAAGTTGTCACCCAGTTTTTTCGCATCCTGCAGCTCCTCCCGAAGAAGCGTGGCATTCGCGCCCCCTCCCACAGCAATCGCAAGGTTGTCGGCGATAAAGCCATGGCTGGGGATTTTCGTTGCGCGCAAACGCAGTTTGGCCGGCCCAGGTGGAAGTGACGCGACGTACGCAGTGGAGGCCTCGTCCAGGATC
Source organism: Pseudomonas sp. AC463 (assembly GCF_979253585.1). Taxonomy (NCBI): domain Bacteria; kingdom Pseudomonadati; phylum Pseudomonadota; class Gammaproteobacteria; order Pseudomonadales; family Pseudomonadaceae; genus Pseudomonas; species Pseudomonas sp. AC463. The sequence goes on from NZ_CEEDDZ010000020.1 coordinate 8,790, forward strand.
TGCTTTTCAGATTTACCGTGGGTAGCGCAACCGGCTAGCAGGGCGATAAAGGCGAGGGTGACTAAAGATTTCACTATGTATTCCTTGTGAGAAAGCTGTCCATGGGGCGTGCATCATAGGAGACCCACCCCGCCAGGGCTACCACTGTCGTCACGCCCCTCCCGTTCAACCCCGTGATCGACTACCATACCGCGCCGGTTCCCAAACGGGACTAATAGGGAATTCGAAACGCCGCACGCGGCGCCAATCGAAACTGCCCCCGCAACTGTAGGTGCTGAGCCTGCTCCATAACGCCACTGGGCCTTGCCCGGGAAGGCCGGAGCGTGGCGACGACGCATCAGTCAGGAGACCTGCCGGCCCAGCACGATAACCAACCGGCGGGGTGTCCGGGAAGGACGCCTTTACCCTGCCCGGTTGGCAGCGCTCATAGGTGTGTTTCCAAGCCGTACCGCCCCTGCTTCACCTACGGCTTTACGGAGATTGCCCCATGCTGCCACGCGTTACCGCCCTGCTCACCGGCCTGGGTTTCTGTGCCCTGGCCCACGCGGCACCGACTCATTACCCGCTGACCGTGGAAAACTGCGGCAGTAACGTAACCTTCCAGCAAGCCCCTGCGCGCAGCGTGACCATCGGCCAGGCCGCCACCGAGATGCTTTACGCCTTGGGCGTGGGCGACAAAGTGGTCGGCACCTCGCTGTGGTTCAACAACGTCTTGCCGCAATACAAGGCCCTGAATGACGGCATCGAACGCCTGGCCAATAACGAGCCGAGCTTCGAAGCCGTGATCGCCAAGCGCCCGCAACTGGTGGCCGCCGAGCTGGAATGGGTGGTCGGCCCGCAGGGCGTGGTGGGCACGCGCGAGCAATTCCACGAGTTGAAAATTCCCACCTACCTGCTGCCCTCCGACTGCGAAGGTAAGGACAACCTGGTGGGCGCCGACGGCACGCGGCTGGAACCGTTCCGCATCGAGACCATTTATAAAAGCATCAGCCAACTGGCGCAGATTTTCGACGTGCAGGACCGTGGCCAACAGCTGAACGACGAACTCAAGGCACGCCTGGCCAAGTCCGTCGCCACCGTGCAAAGCAAAGGCCTCAAGCAGGCGAGTGCGCTGGTGTGGTTCTCCAGTTCCGAGATGGCCAGCGACCCGTACGTGGCCGGCCACAAAGGTATTCCCGAATTCATGCTGCAAACCCTCGGCCTGACCAACGTGGTGCAGTCCGACGAAGAGTGGCCCGCCGTGGGCTGGGAAACCATCGCCAAAGCCAACCCGACCTTTTTGGTGATCGCGCGCATGGACCGCCGCCGCTACCCCGCCGACGACCATGAAAAGAAACTCGCCTTCCTGCGCAGCGACCCGGTGACCCGCAACATGGACGCGGTGAAAAACAACCGCATCATCATCCTCGACGCCCTGGCGCTGCAGGCCAGCATCCGCATGTTCGACGGCCTTGAACAACTGGCCACGGCCATCGACGGCTACGACCTGCCGAAATGATGCGCCCTCTTCTTGCCCTGGCCCTGCTGCTCACCGCCGTGCTTGCCGGCGTGGCCATCGGCGAAACGTCGATCTCGCCGCAGGTGGTGGTGCAGGTGCTCGCCAACAAACTGTGGGGCGCCGGCTACGTGCTCGACCCCATCGACGAAGGCGTAGTGTGGAATTACCGCCTGACCCGCGCCCTGGTCGCCGCCGCGTGTGGCGCTGGCTTGGCGACGTGCGGAGTAATTTTGCAGTCGTTGCTGCGCAACCCGTTGGCCGACCCCTACCTGCTGGGCATCAGCGCCGGCGCCTCGACCGGCGCGGTGTTGGTGGCGCTGATGGGCGTGGGTGGCGGTTTGATCTCGTTGTCGGCGGGCGCGTTTGTCGGCGCCATGGCGGCGTTTGCCCTGGTGATCCTGCTCGCGCGGGCCAGCGGTTCCGTGAGCGGCACCGGCCAGATCATCCTCGCGGGCATCGCCGGCTCGCAGCTGTTCAATGCACTCACCGCATTCCTGATCACCAAATCGGCCAGTTCCGAACAGGCACGCGGCATCATGTTCTGGCTGCTCGGCAACCTCAGCGGCGTGCGCTGGCCCTCGGTGTGGCTGGCGGTGCCGGTGGCGGTGGTGGGCTTGGCGGTGTGCCTGTGGCACCGGCGGGCGCTCGACGCGTTCACCTTCGGCAGCGACTCGGCGGCGTCGCTGGGCATCCCGGTGCGCCGCGTGCAGTTTGTGCTGGTGGGCTGCGCGGCGCTGGTCACGGCGGTGATGGTGTCGATTGTCGGCTCCATCGGCTTTGTCGGCCTGGTGATCCCCCACGCCGTGCGCCTGCTGCTCGGCACCGGGCACTCACGCCTGCTGCCGGCCAGCGCGTTGGGCGGTGCGTTGTTCCTGATTGCGGCGGATGTGCTGTCGCGCACGCTGATCAAGGGCCAGGTGATTCCGGTGGGGGTGGTCACTGCCCTGGTCGGCGCGCCGGTGTTTGCCTTGATTCTGATCGGCCGGAGGAATGCCCGATGAGCGTACTCAGTTGCGCCGGCCTGGGCTTCAAGGTGCGTGAGGCCGAGTTGCTTTGCGATATTCACCTTGAGGTTCAGTTGGGGGAAACCCTGGGGATTGTCGGGCCGAACGGCTCCGGTAAATCCACCTTGCTCAAGCTGCTCGCCGGCCTGCGTGCGCCGGCATCGGGTGAAGTGCGGCTTGGGGGGAAGCGTTTGGGCACGCTGTCACGCCGCGCCATCGCGCAACAGTTGGCCGTGGTGGAGCAACAAGCCGACACCGACGACGCCATCCGCGTGTTCGACGCCGTGGCGCTGGGCCGCACGCCATGGCTGTCGGCGCTGAGCCCATGGTCCGGCGAAGACGACGCCATCGTGCGCCAGGCCCTGCACGACGTAGACGCCACTCACCTGAGCGCACGGGCCTGGCGCAGCCTTTCCGGCGGCGAACGCCAACGTGTACACATCGCCCGCGCGCTGGCGCAACGGCCGCAGATTCTGTTGCTGGACGAGCCGACCAATCACCTGGATATCCAGCATCAACTGGCGATATTAAAAGGTGTGCAAGCCCTGCCGGTGACCACCTTGATTGCCCTGCACGACCTTAACCAGGCCCTGACCTGCGACCGCCTGGCCGTGCTGGATCGTGGGCGGTTGGTGGCGTTGGGCAAGCCATTGGAAGTGTTGACACCGCAGCGGCTGCAGGACACGTTCGGCGTGCAGGCGCACTACCTGACGGACCCGTTCGACGGCGCGCAAATCCTGCGCTTGCGCTCCAACTGACCCACCAAAATTCAAATGTGGGAGAGGGCAAGCCCCCTCCCACCTTCGGATCTAAATCGGCTTGTGCATGTGGGTGGTCTGCCACACCGGGTCGGCTTCGATATCGACAATCTCAAAACCCTGCCGCACCCAGAAATCAATCGCCCCCGGCAAAAACGGGTGGGTATGCAGGTACACCACCTCTACCCCATCCGCCCGCGCCAGCGCTTCCAGCGCAAGATACAACCTACCCGCCAACCCAAAACGACGAAACGCCGGCAGCACAAATAACCGCACCACTTCCACCGTCTTGCGGCCCGAGTAATCCAACTGGGAAAAACGCCCGTCGTAGGGCAGATAGCCGATGGCCGCAACGATCCGATCACCCTCGTGCGCTAGCAGAAACTGCCCGTCGCCTTGCAGGTAAACAGCTTCGAAGTCCGCCAGATCCGCAGGCATACCGGCGGCACTCAGCTTGGGGAATAACTGCGCGCGGGCTTCAAGGACAAAGGTAAGTACATCCGGGATGTCAGCGGCCGTGACCGGCTGGATATCAATCATGCGCTTTTACGCTCATAGCGAAAGTAACCATTGGCGCCAGTCCCGACCTGGGCAAAGCCAGCCGCCTCGTACATAAGCCGCGCCGGGTTATCCGGGCGCACGCTCAAACTCAAATGCCTGAACCCCGCCTGCCCCGCCGACACCGTAAACGCATCCAGCAGCGCGCGACCGATCCCGTTGCGCCGGTAAGCTTCGCCGACATTAATGGTACACAGCTCGGCGAAACTGTCCTCTGGCATCCACAGCGAATAACCGGCGAACTGCGCGCCCAGCATCGCCACGCTCAGGCGCTCGAAGTTGTCGACCCACCGTGTAAGGTGCCGCTCCAACTGACGCTGCCATGCCGCTTCGTGAGCCGGCTCCCATTGCTGGATATAACCCAGCTCACCCCGGTAGATCGCCGGCAGGTCGGTCACGGTGGCAGGCCGCAGCGTCAACGCGCTCACTCACGCAACTCGCACGTAGCACTGCCCTTCATCCCCGACGCATGCACGCTCACATGGCGCACGCTGAAGCCGGGTTTCTGCACAATCTTTTTCTCATCCCAGATATCCCCACTGGCCACCTGATAACCGATGCTCCCATCCGCCTGCCAGCTCAGGCGCAGGATATACACGCCGTTATAATCCGGCGCTTGCTTGAACTGGGTGTCGATGATCGGCTTGGCCTTGTTGAAGGTGCGCAGGTTGAACAGGCGCTGGTCGGTGCCGGGCGGCGAGTAGCTGGACAGGAACAGCGTGTCATCCTCGGCCGCGTCTTCGGCGGCCGCGAGGATCACCGACGGCACCCATTTTTCGCCACGGTCCTGATTGTCGGTCACCACCTTGCAGGTCAACTGGCCTTTGCCGCCCACGTTCTGGCGCAGCACAGTCTGGTACTGGCCGTAGGGCACGTCGAAGGTGAGTTTCTGTTCGGTGGCCTGGCCGCAGGCGGTCAGCAGAAACAGGGCTGAGAGCCCGATGGTGCATTGAAGACGCTTCACGTGCAGTCCTTTGCTTGGAGGGAGGCGAGAGGTTACTCGGCCGGTTGCAGTTTGAGTACTGCCGCGTTGACGCGCTGGGTTATCCATCCTCGGCTGTAGACCAACACGTCGCTGGCCATCGCCACCGGAAAATGAATAAACCCATGGGCCGATTCGGGCAGCAGATGAACCTCTGCCTCAGGCCACCTTTCAGCAATCAACAACGTGTCGTCCTTGAGCGGGTCCAACTCCCCTACAAACATCAGCGCTGGCGGCATGCCGATAAAGTCGCCATACAATGGCGACAGCGGCGGCTGCCGGCGTTCGTCATCACTCAACCCCGGCGTGAGCATGCGCAACGCCTCGACCATCCCCGGCCCATCCAGCAACAAGGTGTCCGGCCCGGCCGTGCGCACGCTCGGCGTGCCGGTCAAATCGTAAACGCCGTAGTACAACACTGTGCCGCTCACGCGTTTGAGCAATTCTGGCCATTGCTTGAGCGCCAGCAAAGTCGCCGCCGCCAGATGCCCGCCGGCCGACTCGCCCACGACAATCACCGGCAAGCCCGCAAACTCCTCCTCACTGAGCAACCAGCGCGCCGCCGCCAGGCAGTCGTCCAGCAGCCCTTGCACCGGTGTGTTCACCGCCAGCCGATAATCCACCGACACCACGGCCACGTCGCAGGCGTTGACCATGCCCAGGTTGAGGTCGTCATCCATCTGCGCATTGCCGATCACCCAGCCGCCGCCGTGGATATCCAACACCACGCCCTTGGGCTTGCCGCCGGGCCGCAGGATGCGCACCGGCACGTTGCCTACAACCCGGCGTTCGGCATCCGGCGCCTTCTTGAGGGTTTGGCTGACGCGCAACAACGCCTGAATCAGACGCGGCGTAACGCGATTGCGGATTTTAAAGCGCGGCATCCACGCAAGCTTCTGGTTGAAGCGACGCATCTGCGCCAGCTCGGGCTCACTGACTGGCCATAATGTGTAAGCCATCAGCGATTATTTCGCAGAATCGAGAAATTCAGCGCCGCCGCCACACACAGCCACGCCAGGTACGGGAACAGGATCAAGCCAGTGATCAGGTCCAGGCGCACCGCCAGCACTACCATTGCCGCCACGGTCAGCCACAGCAGCGCCAGAATCACCATCCCCGCGAGGATGCGATGCGCGCCGAAAAACACCGGCGTCCACAGCGTGTTCAAGGCGATCTGCGCCGCCCACAGCGCCAACACCACTTCGCTGCCGGGGATCAAACTCAAGCGGTAGCCGGCCCAGGCCAGCAGCAGGTAAATGAGGGTCCACGCCACCGGGAACAACCAATTGGGCGGGGTAAAGCTCGGTTTTACGAGGGAGTCGTACCAGGCCCCAGGCTTGAAGATAATGCCGGTGCTGGCAGCGGCGGCGCAGGCGAGCAGGAAGATAAAGAAGGTCATGGTCGGTCCTTGGCTGAACGTTTCCACTTGGACGTGTCGCACCCGGGTAAAAGTTCAGCAAAAACCTTCAGCCAGGTTCCACAATCCTCAGCCACGGCCAGCGCGCCTGATAACTCCTGGCCTTCTTGGCAAACAGTTCCGGCTCCGCATGCACGGGGTTGATGCGCAAGATGCCCTGCTCCACATCCGCCAACCCATACGGCGCATACACCTCGCCCGAGGCGATCTCCAAACCGATGCACGTGCCCGCCACTAGGTAACGGTCCACCCCTTGTTTAGCCGTGTGCAGCTGCGGATACGGCCGGCCAAACCGCTGCCCATACCAGAGGTGCACCCGCGCCTGGTTCTTCACTTCGACATTAACCCCCAGGTCCTCGAACAACCGCTCAGCCCGGCGAATCACCGCGTCCTCCGCCTCGTAGGACAGGTCGGTGTCGAAGTAAAAAACATCGTAGTCCTTTACGCCCTGGTCCGCAGGCAGGTTCGACTGGTGATTCCACACCGCCTGGAACAGACAGCCCGCCGTGAGCATGCACTGCTCCACCCCGAGGTCGGGCAGGCGCGCGGTGATTTCGGCGTTGATGGGGTTGGCCATGGCCAGGGTGAGCAGGCGGTCGACGGTCAATGCCATGGGGATCCCTTAGTGATCAGCCTCAGTTAACCCCAGGGTAGCTGTCCACGTATTGAATGGTGAAGTCGGGATAGGAGTCGACAATCTGGATCTTGTAGTCCGGGTAGGAATCGACCGTCTGCCATTTACCAACCGAGTCAGGCCAGGCATCGACTTTCTGTACTTTCAGGTCGGGAAACTGGCCTACCACCTTGACCTTGTAGTCGGGGTAGCTATCCACGAACTGGATCTTGCCGTAGATCTTCGACAAATCCACCGATGAAGCCGCCGACGCGCAGAAGGGCGAGATCAACAACAGCGACGCAACAACAACCTTGAACATGAATTTTTCATCCTGAAATATAAGGCGCCCAAGCTGACAACCTGCGCGCGAAATGTCCTGCATCTACTGAAGATCAGCCCTTCAACTCACCCGCGCGATTGCTCGCCGCGTCGTCGTACGCCACATACAGCGACTCGGCGATCTGGCTTTTGATCGCCTTGCTGGCTTCCAACCCGAGCACGAAACCTTCGGCTTTACCGCCGGCCCGGTTGAGTTCTTCGTGGGTGGAAGCGCCAGTGATGGCATCCAGCAGCTTGGTGGCGTGAGGGCCGACGCCTTTTGGCAGGGAGATTTGGTCGATGGACATGGGCGATACCTTGAAAGAATGAGATCGGTAGCGCGTAAAACCACTGCCGGGGGCTGGCATGGTAGACCGATATCCACATCAAAGGGCCGTTTTCTGGCCGCCAAGACCTTGCCCCCCGCCTTGTGGCGAGGGAGCTTGCTCCCGTTGGGCTGCGCAGCAGCCCCATCCATAAGCCCCAAATCCCCCCAGGCAAACACCAAAGCCACACCACCTTGCTCCATTGCCTACGCTTACGTCAGAATCCGCCGGCTTGTGTGCTGGGGTGGCCGTCTCTAAGGTTGCTCGGTCGCCGACTTCTCGGGGATCGGGTTTAGTAGCCTGAGTTGGGTATTGAAGAGTGCACGAGCTTCATCAATCAGACATTGCGTCTGCGCTTGATGGCGGCTGTGCGTAGGGCACCTTCGGGTGCGCCGGCTTTGATATCCACCGGTCTACTAACCTGCGCACAGCTGCCACCTTTTTGTTTAGTAGCGAAAAGGTGACGGCCCAAAACTGGATATCGTTATGTCTCAAGCTAAAACTGATTCAACCACCCTGTTCACCGTCGTACCCGACGCCAGCAGCGAAACCCTGCTCACCAACAGCTTCGAAACCTTCACGTCCGTAAGCACCCTGCTGCTCGACCTGTCCGAAGACCTGAGTGGCAAACACCGCGACATCGCTCTGGCGATCCACCAACTGAGTGAGTTGGGCGTGCTGCTCACCGCCAAACTTCTCGACCGTGAGGCGCCTTGCCCCGACCGATAACTACTCTTTTCAACTCATTCGCCCAATTAATCGCCGCGTCGCCGCACACCAAATACGCCGCGCCGACGTGGCTGTTCTTATCAGTCCTGTGAGAGCTAAAGCAAATTTAAATACTTTACATTAGCCGCCAACGCGCAGATCAAGAGCACGCATTAATCAAGCGTTAAAAGTAAGACTTGAGCACGTATTGCAGACCACCTAAAAACACAGTTTGAAAATCATAAAGCAAATTTAAAACCTAACCAAAACACAAATAACCTTATCCATAACAACTCATAACTTAAACCAAAAAACCACACAACTAAAAGCCTCCAACACTCGCCAAAATGAAATAAACCCTCTCTCCTCCCACAGACACAAAAGTAAAAAAATTACATATTAAAACCTAATTAGCAAGACTAAATATAGCATTAGCCACAGAGGTAAGTTGAACCAATTCAGAGAACGCAAGTTCGATTTCCTCTGCTGTCATACAGACAAATTTTGACACGTCAGATTCAACTACCACAGGATAACCATTACTACCATCCTCAATTATGATAGCGATTTTTGTTCCCCTCTGAGCGTCTTTCTGGGAGACCGCGTAAACAGCCTGTACAAAATTTCCTATTAACGCCTCTCTGTGCCCGCCATATTCGTTAAGAACCAAACCAACACACCCATCAGTCCCTTCAAACAATAGCTGCGAAATATACTCAATTTTTTCCCTGATTTCTTTTTTATTAAGATCAACCTTTTGAGCCATACCTAGCCCTGCAGCAAGCGCACTTTTGAAGTCAGCCATAATATTTAGTTACCCTGCCAAAAATTGGTAAATGATCAAAACCCGAGAAGAAACTCTCACTTAAGTAATTATCTTCGTCATAACTGAATACACTAGTACGCTCTTCATCTAGGTGCCACAAGCTATGCCCCATGAAAGCTGAAGAAACAATAATCTGATCAAAGGTGAACCACTTCGTAACGTGAGAGCTCGACTTATAGTAGTAGGTACCATGACATGGTGACATCTTCCCACCACGGCTATATGGCTGCAGTCCTCCTAGACTACGCCAGAATGGGTTATACATAATATAAGGCTTATCTACAACAACACGTCGATCACGAGTAGCTATCAACTTATCGTAAATCGGCTTATCAAATGGCTCGTTATTATAATCCCCCATGAGTATTATTTTCGCACTATAACCATCTTCCTTGAAAATCGAATCAACATCTGCTCGTAACGCGCTCCCCAATTCATCTCGGCCTAATTCAGGACGTGACATTTGGCTAGGCCAGTGAGATATATAAAAGTAAAAAGTCTCTCTAGTATCAACTATCAAAAACTCAGCCCTCACCGCCACTCGCAGATTGCCAGAGTAATGAGGATGCACAATATTCTTACTTCTAACGAACATCAGCTTGTCACTTCGATAAAAAATAGCAATATCGAAAATTAGACGCCCCTCTCTGGATGTAACATTTAGAGTTTCAAAGCCAGCTCTAAGAAATGATCTCCCTACTGCAAGAATAAAAGAGTTCGAAACCTCCCCAAATGCAATAAGGTCAAGATTCATTAGCTCGTTTAGATGACAAAAGCCAAACCAAGGACGAAGCGCTGAAGCCAACACAGGCTCTTTGGCCGAAGCGACGGGCGGCTTCAACCCTACATTCCACCAAGCGAAAGTCACATCCATTTGCTTCCCTTTTTTGCACCCTAGACATCAATCGAGTGCTACAGAACTATTAAAATAATGAAGCAAACACCCTGAAAATTGCTAAAGCAGAACAGGAAGCCAAACCTAGCCCCTCGAAAACAATCTTACATTGCCATCATCAAGAAAAGAAAGCCGGCAAATGAAAAGACCAAATCCAAATCAAGCGACCAATTTAAAAATTAGCAGCACGAAGCACCCAGCAACTTTCCGGCCAGAAATATTTCCCAACTCAGCGCCCTCCTGCCCCCAACAACTCCCTAACCCTACCCCCCAACACCTCCACCGCAAACGGCTTGGTCAACACCCCCATCCCCGCCTCCAGCTGCTCATACCCCATCACCGCATTCTCTGCATACCCGGTAATAAACAACGTCTTCAACCCCGGCCGCAGTTCGCGCCCGGCCTCGGCCATCTGCCGCCCATTCATCCCGCCCGGCAACCCCACATCGGTCACCAGCAGGTCAATGTGCACATCCGAGCGCAGCAGCTTCAGCCCCGCCGCACTGTCGGCCGCTTCGATCACGGTGTAACCCAGCTCTCCCAGCACGTCGGCGAGCAGCATGCGCACGGTGGATTCGTCGTCCACCAGCAAGATGGTTTCGCCGGGTTGGGCGGTTTCAATGGCCTCTTGGCCTTGGGCGAGCTCGTCCAGGGCGGCCGCGCCGTGGTGGCGTGGCAGGTAGAGGGTTACGCGGGTGCCTTCGCCGACGGTGGAGTGCAGGTGCACCTGGCCGCCGGATTGTTGGGCGAAGCCGTAGATCATCGACAGGCCCAGGCCGGTGCCCTGGCCGATGGGTTTGGTGGTGTAGAAGGGTTCGAAGGCGTGGGCCATCACGTCGGGGGCCATGCCGGTGCCGGTGTCGGTGACGCTCAGGCACAGGTAGGCGCCTTCGGTGAGGTCGTGGGCGCGGGCGGTGTTGCGATCGAGCCAGCGGTTGCTGGTTTGCAGGGTGATGCGCCCGCCTTCGGGCATGGCGTCGCGGGCGTTGATGCACAGGTTGAGCAGTGCGTTTTCCAGTTGGCTGACGTCGACGAAGGTGGCCCAGGCGTCGGGGTCGCCGAGGGTTTCGATCTGGATGGCGGGGCCGGCGGTGCGCTGGATCAGTTCGGCCATGCTGTACATCAGGCTGTTGACGTTGGTGGCGCGCGGTTCCAGGGTTTGCCGACGCGAGAACGCCAGCAGGCGCTGGGTGAGCACGGCAGCGCGCTTGGCCGAGCCTTGGGCGGCGATCATGTATTTGTCGACTTCGCTGAGGCGGCCCTGGGTGAGGCGCCGGCTCATCAGTTCCAGCGCGCCGGAGATGCCGGCCAGCAGGTTGTTGAAGTCATGGGCCAGGCCGCCGGTGAGTTGCCCCACGGCTTCCATCTTCTGCGATTGGCGCAGTTTTTCTTCGGCCTGCATGAGCATGGCGGTGCGCTCGGCCACACGTTGTTCGAGGGTTTCGTTCAGCGCACGCAGTTGGGCCTGGGCTTCGCGCAGGGCCTCGTCGGCGATGGTGCGTTCCAGCAGGTCGGCGGCCTGGCGCGCAAGAATGTCGAGCAGGCGCAGGTCGCGTTCGGAGGGCTGGTGCGGCGTGCTCCAGTGGGTGGAGATCATGCCCAGTAAGCGGCCATCGCGGGACAGCAACGGGGTGGTCTGGGCCGAACGGATGCCGGTGCGACGAAACGCGAGCAGGTCTTCGGTGCCGGCGATGTCGGGCCATTGCTCGAAGTCGGGGATGATTGCGCGCTGGCCCACCTTGAGCGCCTGGGTGCAACTGCTGTAGGCCAACGGGCTTACCCATTGCCAGAAACCTACAGCCTCGGGCGGCAGGCCGCGTGAGCAAAGCAACTGCAACTCACCACCATGTCCCGACGGGTGCCCCTGGGGGCACAGCAACTGCATGGTGCCAAACTGCGAACCGGTGATGGCCACGGCCGCGTCGACGATCTTGCCGTAGAGCGCTTCCAGGTCTTGCTCGGCGATCAGGTCGAGGCTGATGCGGTGCAGGAACTCGATGTCCGACAGCGCGGTTTCAGATTCGCTGGCGGTGCCACGCGGGAAGGCGGCCGGGAAGGCGGTGCGCAGGGTTTTCATGGTGACACCTGGAGGGATGGCATTGGGCTATTAATAGCCTATCAGTAATGCTCGGACCCTGGGATGCGGGCAGACGTTCGGTGTGTGGGCGATAAATTCTGCGCCCACTCGCTGGGTGCACCGATGCCCGCGGCGCACCTATGCCTGATGCCTCAACGCGCGGATGATAAACGCGTGAAGGCTATCCACCGCCTTGGCGCCGCGCGAGGCTCGGCTGCGCAGGATCGAAACGTCCATCGGATCAATGGGCCCCAGCCCGTGCTCGCTGCCCAACACCTGCAACGATGGTTGCACCGTGCACTGGGTAATCGCCGCAATCGCCAGGCCGCCCTCCACGGCCGCCACCTGGCCGGCCAGGCTGGAGCTGTTGTACACCACCTTGAATTGGCGGCCCTGATGGGTCAGCGAGTTCACCGCATAGCGCCGAGCCAGGCTGGCACTTTCATACACGGCAATGGGCAGCGGGTCGCGTCGCCACAGTTCGAACTGCGGTGAGCCCACCCACACCATAGGTTCCTTGAACAGAAACGTACCGCTTTGCGGCGAGTCCCTGGATACCAGCGCCAGGTCCAGGTCGCCAGCGCGCAATTGCGGAATCAGGGTGGTCGATTGTTCACAGGTCAGTTCTATGTCCACACCGGCGTAGCGCGGCGCAAAACGCTTGAGCAGCGGTGTGAGGTACTTGGCCGCGTAGTCTTCGGCGACACCCAGGCGGATGCGGCCGGTCAGTTCTTCGCCGTGAAAAGCCGCCTGGGTCTCGGCGTGCAGGTCGAGCATGCGCCGCGCATAGCTGAGCAGCGTCTGGCCATCGGCGGTCAATTGCAGGTGGCGCGGGCCACGGTTCAACAATTGCCGCCCGAGCGCGGCCTCGAGTTTTTTCATCTGCATGCTCACTGCAGACTGCGAGCGGTTGACCTCATGGGCAGCGCCCGAGAGCGAACCCGCATCCACCACCGCCACAAAGCATTTGAGCCAATCCATCTGCAAATCGCTGGCAGGCATGCGGTTTCCTCTATTCGTTAATCGAATGGCTAAGATGTGATTTATGCGCTTTTAATGATAGCGGCGCGCCCGCCAAAATGCCTCCTCTGACTGATCCCGCGCGGAAGCTGAACATGCCCTTCGAAACCTGGTTGCTTTATCTGTTCACCTGCATCGGCATCGCGGTGGTGCCAGGGCCCAATGCACTGTTGGCGCTGACCCACGGCGCCTTGCACGGGCGGCGCAAAACGCTGTTCACGATCTCCGGCGGGGTGCTGGGTTTTGCCGTGGTGTTGTCACTGTGCGCATTGGGCCTGGGGGCACTGATCCAGGCGTCGTCCACGGTGTTCACGCTCTTGAAGGTTGGCGGTGGGCTGTACCTTATCTGGTTGGGATGGGGACTATGGCGATCGCCTCCCATCAGCCTGGAGCCAACGGGCACTGTGAGCTTTCGGGGAGGGTCGCTGTTTCGTCAAGGGCTGGTATCGGCTCTCTCAAACCCCAAGGCGTTGTTGCTGTTTACCGCGTTTCTACCGCCCTTCCTCGACCCGCACAGAAACCTGATCGCGCAGACCGCCGCCATTGCGCTGACCTACGCCGTGGTGGAGTTTGCCGTTGAATACGCGGTGGCCAGCGCAGCGCATCGCGTCAGGCCGTGGCTGGCAAGGACCGGGCGGCGTTTCAACAAGGTGTGTGGCGGTTTTTTTGTGTTGTTTGGGCTGGCGCTGCCCCTGCATGCCTGACCCCCCCGCAACACGCCGCTAGAGGCGACCCGGCATTTGCGCGATACTGCCCCACCCCCAACGCCCCGAAACGGAAGTCCTGCTTTATGAAGTTGCCCGCGTCCGCCCTGCTCCTCGCCTCTGCCCTGCTCGCGCCCGCCGTCGCCCAAGCCGACGACGCCGCGCTGACCGACACCCTCAAGGCCTTCGCCCGTTGCGACGCCACCTTCTTCAGCAGCCTGAACACCCACCGCGATGCCTGGCAGGCCTATGCGCCCCTCAAGCAGGACAAGGACTTCACCTGGATCGCGGTTAAAAACCGTGCCGACCGCAACGCCAACTCGGTGCCGGTCAGCGCGCCACCCATCGCGGGCTTGAAGCTGCTGTCGTACAACGACGAGGCCACCGACCTCGGCTCGCTGGGCCTCTACTATTACTGGGGCTTCGTGGTCGAGGGCAATGTCGATGAGGTCGCCAAGCGCCTCGCGCCGCTGCTGGACCAACCGGCGCGCCTGCAAAAAGGTAACGGGGACTATATTCGCAGCGAGCTCAAGGTCGGCGATCGCTGGCAGGCGATCAAGCCGCGCCCCGGCACCGCACCGGGCACCCGCAACGTAGAGCGCGTGCTGCTGGTGGAGCCGGAAGGCAAGCAAGGCACGCAATCGCGCGTCAGCTGCTCGGTGCAGGGTGGCGTCGACGCGGCGTTGCTGGTGTGGTTGCGCCCGGACATCGCGCCGGTGGATTACCCACGCACCGTGGTTGAGCCGAGCATCAACGATGTCGCCGTGCCGGCCAATGTGCTGCAGAGCCTGAACTCGCCGCTGCTGCAGCCCAAGTTCAAGACCCTCAACTACACCTACGTGGCGACCAAGAGCGATGGCAGCAAGGACACGCCAACCTCGGTGACCTTCGCAGCCGCCGCCGGGGGCTTGTTGAACAAGGACGAGATCTACAGCGAAAACTTCCACGTCGAACGCCTGGTGCAGGCCGACCTGATCCAGCTGAAGTCGAAGATGAACGGCATCGGCGACGGCCAGGTCCTGCAAACCCGCGACATCGAGCTGAACGTGCCAACCGGTTGGACGCCGGGCCAGACCTTGAGCGCGCGCCTGCGCATGGCCAATGTGCCAGGCAAGCCCACCGACACGCCGGTGGAAACCACCATGACCTGCAAGATTGGCCAGCGCTTCCCGGCCAAACAGGTGTTTGCCGCGCTGACCGGCGACGCGATCAAGCTTGAGTGCGAACAGGGCGACTACAAGACCTCGCGCGCGTTTATCGAAGACCTGGGTGTGGCCCTGACGCTGGGGACGACGTCGAGCAAGCTGAACTCGGTGTATGAATACACGGCGCTGGAAGTGACACGCTGATTGACGGCACTCTGCGGCGCCGCCGCAGTCTGTTCCTACACCCCCCAAGCCCCGCGGAGTTCCCATGATCACTGTTCACCACCTCAACAACTCGCGCTCGCAGCGCATCCTGTGGCTGCTGGAAGAGCTTGGCCTGCCGTACGAAATCAAGCGCTACCAGCGCGACCCGAAAACCAACCTCGCGCCGCCGGAGCTCAAGGCGATCAATGCACTGGGCAAGTCCCCGGTGATTGAAGATGCAGGCCGCGTGGTGATCGAGTCTGCTGCGATCATCGACTACCTGATCCGCCGCCATGGCGCAGGGCGTCTGCAACCGGATCCTGCGACGGCCGAGTACGACACCTATGTGCAATGGCTGCACTTCGCCGAAGGCTCGGCCATGTTGCCGCTGATGCTTAACCTCTATGTCGGCCGCCTGGGCGATGCTGGCGCGCCGTTGCATCCGCGTATCGAATCCGAGGTGGCCAATTACCTCGGCTACCTGAATGATGCGCTGGCGGATAAGGCGTATCTGCTGGGTGATGAGTTGAGTGGCGCGGATATCCAGATGAGTTTTATTGGCGAAATCGCCAAGGCCCAGGGCAAGTTGCAGGCGTACCCGCATTTGGCGGCGTGGGTTCAGCGCTTCCAGGCACGGCCGGCGTATGGCAAGGCGGTGGAACAGGGCGGCGAGTATGCGTTTGCCAAGTGAGTCGCTGAAAACACCGCAGTTGATCGGCTTCGTTTGAAAGACCCTCGCCCTCTCTGCAAAACGCTATTGCTCAGATCCGGATACAGTCATACGATGACTGACCACAATCATAAAAATAAAGGATCTCTCGTGAGTAAACCCCTTCTCATGGCCGCTGCCGTTGTCTGTGGCCTCAGCATGCAAGCCAACGCCGCTACCTTTGCGTACATCTCCAGCCCCGGTGATGGGTTGATTTCCCAGTACCGCCTTGACGAGAGTAACGGTGCGCTGAGCCTGGTCGAGCAGGTGACGGCCGGCGATCAGGTCAACCCGATGGCCCTGAGCCCTGACGGTAAAACCTTGTTTGCGGCGTTGCGGGTCAAGCCGTTTCAGGTCCAGGCGTTCAGCGTTGACCCGGTGAGCGGGCATTTGACGCCGCAGTCCAAGGCGCCACTGGCCGAAAGCATGGCGTACCTGGCCACCGACCGCGCCGGGCGTTATCTGCTCGCTGCTTCGTACGGTGCCGACACCCTCAGCGTGCAACCCATCGCCAAGCCCGAGCCGATCCTCACCTATAAAACCGGCCCGCACGCCCACTCGCTGCGCACCGACCCGAGCAATCGCTTTGCCTACGCCGGCAACCTGGGCAGTGACCATGTGCTGCAATACCGTTTCGACGCCAACACCGGCGCGCTCTCGCCGATCGGCAGTGGCTACGTGAGCGTGCCGACCGGCACCGGGCCGCGCCATTTGGCGTTTTCGGCCAACGGCAAATACCTGTATGTAGTCGGCGAAATGAGCGGCACCGTCACGGCATTTTCCATTGATGGCAACAGCGGCGCGTTGACCCAGATCGGCGTGGCCAATGGCATTCCCGAGCGCTTGAAACTGGCCCACGGCGAAGTGCGTGACTCGCGCAACAATGATTTGAAGGACGACCCCACCCCACGCATCTGGGCGGCCGACCTGCGCCTGTCGCCGGACGGCAAGCTGCTGTTGATGAGCGAACGCACCAGCAGCTCGGTGTCGGCGTTTGCGGTGGACGCGGGCACCGGCGGCCTGCGCTTTATCGACAACTACCCGGTGGTTGAGAAGCAGCCGCGCAATATTGCGTTTTCGCCCAACGGACAGTGGTTGCTGGTGACTGGGGAGAAAAGCGACACGGTGGGTACTTATGCGATCAGTGCCAAGGGGGCGTTGAAGCGTGTGGGGGAAGCGGCGTCGGGCAAGGGTGCGTTGTGGATTGAGGTGCTGCGCACCACAGCCAAGTAATTCGCGTAGGGCTGAGGGCTTGCCACCGATGGTGGTGTATCAGCTGCAGCTGTACTCACTGACACACCCACATCGGAAGTTTCGGCGCTTAACTCAAGCGGAACCGTGCGGTGTTGTCGCTCAACGCCTGGCTGCCTTTGCTCAGGGTGTCCGCCGCGCGGTTGACCGCTCGCGCGCCGTCCAGCAGGCGGCCTGCGGCCTGGTCGACTTGCTGGATATTGCCGCTCACTTCATCCGCCGTCGCGGCCTGTTCTTCCACCGCCGTGGCGATTTGCGCCAGGGTGTCGGTGACGTTTTGCACCGCACCGGCAATCTCGCCCAAGCGCAGGCCCAGCCCGGTGACGGACTCGGCATCGGTGAGCGCCTGTTCGCACGCGGCGCCCATCAGGTTGACCGCCTGGCTCACGGTGGCGCGCAGGCTGTCGACGGTGCCGGCGATCTGCGCTGTCGAGGCCTGGGTGCGTTGCGACAGGCTGCGCACTTCATCGGCCACCACCGCAAAACCACGGCCCTGCTCGCCGGCGCGCGCCGCTTCGATGGCCGCGTTCAGTGCCAGCAGGTTGGTTTGCTCGGCGATGCCACGAATGGTGTCGACCACCGATTGAATCTGCTGCCCCTGCTGGCTCACTTGCTGCAGCGCATCGGCGGTATCGGTGAGGCGCTGGTTGAGTTGCTGGATGCTCGCCGTGGTGCGCTGGCTGTCGCGGCTGCTGTCTTCGGCAATCCGCCGAGTCTGCTGGGCGCTGCCCGACGCCTGCTCACAGCTCCTGGCCACGCCCATGGACGTAGCGGCCAACTGCGTGGCGGCGGCGGCAATCTGGCTGATTTGATGCTGCTGGTCCTCTACCTCGTTGAGGGTGCTGCCCGATTGCGAATTGAGGGTGAGTACCGCTGAGCCGAGTTGCTGGGTCTCATGATTGACCCCAAGCAAACTGGTGCGCAACTGCACCACCGCCACGTTCAGCGCCGTGCTGATGGCCGCGAGTTCGTCGCGCCCTTCCACCGCCACTTCCACGCACAGGTTGCCGTCACGCAGGGACTCGGCCAGCGTGGTAATACCGCTGGCACTGCGGCGGATGGAAGCTTGCAGGCACATGAACAGGTACAGCGCCGCCAGTGCCAACAGGCCAAAGGTTGCCGCCAGCGGGATAAACCGCGCGTTCGCGTGGCGGTGGTAATAGCTCAGGCGCGCATCGAGGGAGTTCAGCGACTGAATGCGCAGCGCGCCCAGCGCGCCGAGGGTGGCGTCGACGCTGCGTTCGAAGCCGGCGGTGTCGAGCTTGATGGTGCCGCCGAACACGCCGTCGTCGAGTACCTTGAGTTCGTTATCGAGCAGTTGCAGGGTGGTGTCGTACTGCGCGGTCCACGGTTCCATGCCGGCGTATTGCTTGGCTTTGAGCGAAGCAGCGGCCTTGGCGAGCTGGTCGCGTGCGTCGCCAATGCGGCTGCGCAGGTCGCGCATCTGCAAGCGGCTTTGCAAGGTGAACTGCCCGGAGGCGATCGACGACTGCCCAACGCTGGCCATACGGCCGATGCGCTCGATCAGGTCGGGCGTGTGCTGGGTGCCCATCTGCATGAGCATATAGGTTTCCAGCCACGGATCGAGGATCAGCCCGGCGTCCAGGGTGATCTGCTCGCGCAGGGTTTGCATCGCGCTTAAGGCCGAGGTGAAACGGTCGTAGCCGTCCGGCCACCAGCCAACGGTGCGCAGCGACGGCGAGTCCATGCCCTTGACCGTGGCCTGCAACGCCTCGAAGCGCGCCAGGATGTCGGCGCTGGCATTCTGGGTTTTCAACTCATCGCCCAGGGCTTGCAGGCTTTGCTGGATCAGCGGGAAATTGGCATCGACCTTGTCCATCGCCGCCTTGGCCGCCGGCGTCGGCGCGTGCAGGATGTCGGCGGCTTTCCAGCGTGCGGCCAGGTTGCGCTGCGCGGTCAGTTGGCCATCCAGTGAGTCGAGGGCCAATAGTTGGCGAACGCCGGACTGCTCGCTGGAAATCACGCCTAATTTGTCGCGATAGTCCTGGCCGATCATCCACAGGCTACCCGCCAGGGGAAGCATGAACAGGAAAAACAGGATCTGGAATTTGCGCGCGAAACCAAAACGTCCAAGCAGGCGGATACCGGGTGATAACAAACTGTGCATGTCCGACTACTCCCTAAAACCACCCACGCGATACAACGGTGGGCGAAGCCTTGAAATGACTAACGGCAAAACGCCATGTCATTGATTAGCTTGGCTCTAGCAAGATACGGGCCGCCAGCACACAGCCCTGAAATAGGGCGGTTGGCAGACCCATGCACCGCGTAGCACGCGCCAAAATGGGGCAAAAGCACTCAGGGCCGCGGGCACACCTGTAACCGTTGGGTTATTTGGGCTGCATGTACTGCTCGAAATTTTTGATGTGATCATCAAGGTTGTCCTCAAGCATCATCCGGTACTGATCACAGAAATACTTGAGCATCGCCTCGCGCTCCTCGGCCATATGCGCGCCGGACTTGAAGTTGCGCGCACAGGCCCAGGCATTGAAGCGCGTGGTGCCGAACATCATCGAGGCGCTGACCTGGCCGAGGTTTTCGAAGGTCTTGAGCTGCTCGTTCGACAGCTCGATATGCGCGTCGGCGCGGTCATAGAACGCTTGGTCAGTGGCGTCTGCCATGGTGTGTTTCCCTGGTAATCACAATTGAATGAAAGGCTCTCAGGCCAACAGCGCGGCAATCCACTCGGCCTGCCGGGCAATCTCGCGGATCTTATCTTCCGGCACCGCCTGGCGCGCGCGCTCAAGGCTGGCCAGGGTCTTGCGCTTCTCGCGCAACATACGCTGCCACTTGGCGATGAACACCGGACTGCGTGCCTGCAATTGCAGCGGGCCGAAGTACAACTCTTCGGCGCTATACGCCACCGCGTCGGCACGCTCGGCGACGATGATCTCGTAGTAGAAACGGTTCTCCCGCAGCAGCTCTTCACTGAGGATCGCGTAACCGTTCTGCATCAACCAAAGCCGCAACGGTTGCTCGCCGCCATTGGGTTGCAGGATCAGGCGCTCATGGCCGCCAAGGTGGGCCTTGCCGCGCTCGAGAATGTCGCGAATGGTTTCGCCGCCCATGCCGCACAGGCTGATCGCCGTGATGCCGTCGCCCGGCGCGACAGCCGCCAAACCATCGGCCAGGCGCACCGTGACGTGCTGCTCCAGGCCGTTGTCACGCACGGTGCGCTGGGCTGCCAGAAATGGCGTGGTCGCCACCTCGCCCGCCACCGCCGCGGCAATCAGGCCACGGCGCAGCAAGGCCACCGGCAGGTAGGCGTGGTCCGAGCCGATATCGGCCAGGCGCGCACCCACGGGGATGTTCGCCGCCACGCGCTCCAGGCGCGCGGATAAAGTGTGCTGGTTCAACGCCCTACTCCCCCGAAAACCGGTCGCGACTGTTGGTCAAATGCAACACCATCGCGGCGCGCGCGGCGTCCGGGTCCTGGCGCTTGATCGCATTGAAGATCGCTTCATGCTCCAGGTTCGCCACCTGCCCGAGCTTGGCAAAGTCGGCACCGCCGCGCTCGGCCCCCTTGACCTGGGTGCGCGGGATCATCGCGTTGCCCAGGTGCTGCATGATTTCACTGAAGAAGGTATTGCCGGTGGCTTCGGCGATCAACTGGTGAAAGCGTTTGTCCTCTTCCACGCAGCTGTCGTTGTTGGCCAGGGAGGCCTGGTAGTCGTCCAGGGCGGCGCGCATGTGCGCCAATTGCGCGTCGCTGCGGCGCAACGCGGCCAGCGCCACCGCCTGCACCTCCAGGCCCAGGCGCAGCTCGAGCATGTTGCGCACGCTGGCCACCGTGTCCACGTGCAGGCGCAGGCCCTGCTGGGCGTGCTGCTCCAGCACAAAGGTGCCGATGCCGTGACGCGTCTCCACCAACCCCGAAGCCTGCAATTTGGACAGCGCCTCGCGCACCACCGTACGACTGACGCCATGCTCCAGCACGATGGTGGATTCGGACGGCAGTTTTTCACCGGGCTTCAAGTGCCCGAGCAGGATGCGCTGGGTCAGGTCTTCAACCACACCCTGGGCGAGGTTGTTGGAGCGTTTACGGACGGGGGGTCCACTATCAATCGGCATTGCGACGGGTCCACGGGGCTGAGCTGGTGGGAGCTTAACACCGCGCCAGACGGCTTCGTTTGTGTGGATTAAAAAAACCCTCAGCTTGTATGACAACCAACCTTAAGCGGTCTTGTCCCAAATATCGCCCTGGCGCTCCCTCCAGAGATTTGCGCTCATTGGCGGCTGTAAAATACCTGCTACAAACCCAATAAATACTAAGCAAATAACCAAATCATCAGACTCGCACATCGCCTTATAATCACAAAAACACTCAACCCCGATTGCTAACAAAAGAAAACCACTTGTATGATGTCTATCAACAAAACACGCAAACCCGCATAAAAATAATCAGGGGGAGTTTTGAATTGTGAACAATTCAAGCCATGCATCTGCTGCTTCAAACAGTGATCCGGTTCTGGCGCGCGCCGTGCGCAAAGTGAAGAGCCACGTGCTCCCGCTGTTCGTGATCATGTTCATCCTCAACTACATCGACCGGGTCAATATCGGCTTTGTGCGCACGCACATGGAGCATGACCTGGGCATTGGCGCTGCGGCCTATGGCTTTGGCGCCGGGCTGTTCTTCATCGGCTACGCCCTCTTCGAAGTGCCCTCCAACATGCTGCTGCAAAAGGTCGGCGCGCGTATCTGGCTGACCCGCATCATGTTCACCTGGGGCATCGTCGCCACGCTGATGGCGTTCATCCAGAACGAAACCCACTTCTACATCCTGCGTTTTCTGCTGGGCGTGGCCGAAGCCGGCTTCTTCCCCGGGGTGATCTACTACTTCACCCGCTGGCTGCCAGGTGTGGAACGCGGTAAGGCCATCGCGATTTTCCTCAGCGGCTCGGCGGTGGCCTCGCTGATCTCCGGCCCACTGTCGGGTGTGCTGTTGCAGATCGAAGGATTTGGCTTCCACGGCTGGCAGTGGATGTTCGCCATTGAAGGCCTGGCCTCGGTGGCCATCGGCTTCTTTGTGTGGTTCTGGCTCGACTCCAAACCCCACGACGCCAAATGGATGACCCGCGAGGAACAGGACGCCCTGGTCGACGCCATCGACCAGGAACAACGCGAGCGCGAAGCGCTGACCACGGTAAAACCGACCATCGGCAAGCTGCTCAAAGACCGCCAGATCATGCTGTTTTGCGCCCTGTACTTTTGCATCCAACTGACGATCTACGCGGCAACGTTCTGGCTGCCGAGCATCATCAAGAAAATGGGCGACTTGAGCGATGTGCAAGTCGGCTTCTTTAACTCGATCCCCTGGCTGATCTCGATCATCGCCATGTACGCCTTCGCCTCGCTGTCGGGCAAGTTCAAGTTCCAGCAGGCCTGGGTAGCGGCGGCACTGTTGATTGCGGCGGCGGGCATGTTCATGTCCACCACTGGCGGGCCGATCTTTGCCTTTGTGGCGATCTGCTTCGCGGCCATCGGGTTCAAGTCGGCGTCGTCGCTGTTCTGGCCGATCCCCCAGGGCTACCTGGATGTACGCATCGCCGCGGCGGTGATCGCATTGATCAACTCCATCGGCAACCTGGGCGGCTTCGTCGCGCCGACCACCTTCGGCTTTCTGGAACAGACCACCGGTTCGATCCAGGGCGGCCTTTACGGCCTGGCTGGCACCTCGGTGCTGGCGGCGATCCTGGTGTTCTTCGCCAAGACCGCGCCGTCGGCAGCGCTGGCCGCGCCGAGCCCACAGCCAACGGGCGCCGCCCTCAGCAAACCTCTTTGAGCTTATTCAGGAACCTGCCATGACTACTCCAATCGTTACGCACTTCCAGGTCATCCCGGTGGCCGGCCACGACAGCATGCTGCTCAACCTGAGCGGCGCCCATGGGCCGTACTTCACGCGCAACATCGTGATTCTCAAGGACAGCAGCGGCAACACCGGCGTCGGTGAAGTGCCCGGCGGCGAACGCATCCGCGAAACCCTGGAAGACGCGCGCAGCCTGGTGATCGGCCAACCGATCGGCCAATACCAGCGCATCCTCAACCAGATGCGCAGCACCTTCGCCTCGCGGGATTCTGCCGGTCGTGGCCTGCAAACCTTTGACCTGCGCATCACCATCCATGCCGTCACCGCCATGGAAGCCGCGCTGCTCGACCTGCTGGGGCAGTTCCTAGAAGTACCGGTGGCCGCCTTGCTCGGTGAAGGCCAGCAGCGCGACGCGGTGAAAATGCTCGGCTACCTGTTCTATGTCGGCGACCGCAGCGCCACCGACCTGGCTTACCGCAACGAAGCCGACGCCGACGACGACTGGTTCCGCCTGCGCCATGAAACGGCCCTGACTCCAGAAGCCGTGGTGCGTCTGGCCGAAGCCGCCAAAGCCAAATATGGCTTCAACGACTTCAAGCTCAAGGGCGGCGTGTTGAGCGGCGATGCCGAAATCGAAGCCGTCACCGCCCTGGCCGAACGCTTCCCCGATGCACGCATCACCCTCGACCCGAACGGCGCCTGGTCGCTGAAAGAAGCCATCCGCCTGTGCCGTGATCAGCACCATGTGCTGGCCTACGCCGAAGACCCGTGCGGCGCCGAGAACGGCTACTCGGGCCGCGAAGTCATGGCCGAGTTCCGCCGCGCCACAGGCCTTAAAACCGCCACCAACATGATCGCCACCGACTGGCGCGAAATGGGCCACGCGATCCAGCTGCAATCGGTGGACATCCCGCTGGCCGACCCCCACTTCTGGACCATGCAAGGCTCGGTACGCGTGGCGCAGATGTGCAATGAGTGGGGCCTCACCTGGGGCTCACACTCCAACAACCACTTCGATATTTCCCTGGCGATGTTCACCCAGGTAGCCGCCGCCGCGCCCGGCGACATCACCGCCATCGACACCCACTGGATCTGGCAGGACGGCCAGCGCCTGACCCGCGAACCGCTGAAAATCGAAGGCGGCTACGTGAAGGTACCGGCCAAGCCCGGCCTGGGCGTGGACATCGACATGGACGCCGTAGCCCAGGCCCACGAACTCTACAAAGGCATGGGCCTCGGCGCACGGGACGACAGCGTGGCGATGCAGTTTCTGATGCCGGGCTGGCGCTTCAATAACAAGCAACCCTGTTTGGTACGGTGACCCAGGCACTGACGGACCGCGCCCCCGCAGGGGCGCCTTGAATATCAGGGTTTACCGGCTACTGCCCGCTTTTTACGCGGGCAGGTTTTTTCAGCGCCGTGGCAGCAATCGGTTGCACGGTCAGCTCCACACCTAACGCCAGCATCAGCTTCTGGATGGTTTCATAGCGTGTTTTGGAGCCGCCTTTAAGGGTTTTGTACAAACTCTCCCGATTAACCCCCGCCGCCTCGGCCACCTTGTTCACACCCTGGGCCTTGGCAACCTCCGCAAGCGCCTTCATCAGTATTTGAGGGTCCTGGGACTTCATGCTTTGCGCCAGGTAAGCGCTGATGGTTTCCGGACTGTCCAGAAAGCGCGAAGCTTCGTAGACCTGGGTACCGGATGTATCAAGATCGAGGATCGGCATGTCCTCGGGTTTGAATTTCGATTCACTCATTTCACTGACCTCTCAGGGCATCGAGAATCTCTTTTGCCCGTTTGATTCCTCTGTTCTGATCGGTTTTATCACTGCCCCACAGCATCAGGTAAGCAGTGAGGCCCGCGCGTACAAAATAGATCCTGTAGCCAGGCCCGACAAAAACACGCATTTCACTCACCCCGTCGCCTACGGGCTCACAGTCTCCAAAGTTGTTTTCCTCGGCTCGGTCCAGCCGAGTCAGAACAGCGGTTTTCCCCCAAATGTCCTTCATACCGTCGAGCCATGTATCAAACTCCGGCGTCCTGCCGATCGTATTGGTCACAGAGTCACTTGTAGCCTACTGGCTACTCCTTATAGATACCAGTGAATTTTCAGCTCTGGAAAGATCCAGTAGAAAAAACCCTAGCCCAGCACCCACAGAAGCAGCCTATCGATACTATTAGCGCTTGTTTCCCTCGCGTTTAAAGCACCCGATCAAACAACGGCGTCACGTCATACCGCTGCTTCAACATCTGCGCATCCACCAGAAAATCCGCGGTGGCCTGGGCCTCGCTCACAATCGTCGGTGAGATCGGCAGCACCTTGATCGCATCGCGCTTGAACCACACCTTGGCGATTTCCGGCGCAGACTGGTTGGCCTTCGACCAGGCCTCGGCGTATTCATCCACGTGGCTGTTGCTCCACACGCGGGCGCGGGTCAGGCGGGCGATAAAGTCTTTGATGATCGCGCTTTTCTGCGCCAGCGCCGGTTCATACGCGACGATGTAGGTGGGCGCGCTCATCAGGCCCTTGGCATTGCGGATCAGCGTGCTGCCTTCTTTTTCCTGTAGCGACACGTAGGGTTCCCAAGTGCCGAAGGCGTCGATGTCGCCCTGGGTCAGCGCCAGGCTGGCCTCGGCGGGCAGCAGGTATTTGAAGGTTACGCTGCTGCGCGGCACGCCGGCTTCATCCAGGGCCTTGTACGCGAGTTGCTGGCTCCAGGAACCGTTCCAGATCGCCACGGTTTTGCCTTTGAGGTCGGCCACCGAATGAATGCCCTTGCGCGCCACAATGCCGACGCCGTCGAGGCTGGTCTGGGTACTGGCGACCACCTTCACCGGCGCGCCGTTGGCGGCCAGGCTGATCACCGGCGTGTCGCCAACGATGCCCACGTCCAGCGCGCCGCTGGCGACGGCCGAGGCCACCGGCGAGCCGGTGTTGAAGCGCTTGAAGTCGATCTTGTAGGGCAAGTCTTTCAACTCGCCGGACAGCTCCAGCACGATGCGATTGGAGAAGAACTGGTCGCCCACCGTGAGGGTCAAGGGCTCTGCTGCCCAAGCGGAAGGGATGAAGGCAGTGAGCGCGAGCACGGCGAGCAGATTACGGCGATTGATCATGGGGAAGATCCACAGAGTTAATGGCTGACTCAACCATCCGTGGGCGTGCAGTCTGGTCGTTTGGCGTAGAAGCTATCGCAATAAAACGCCCGGGTTTAATACTGTTCGGCACTATGGATAGAACCGCCGTGCAGCTCGATAGCTATTTTTCGTATTAAAAACTTCGCCGCCCCTGGGTTAGGGTGGCGTCACCAGACCACTGGACCCCAGCACCTGAACCACTTTCTGCAAGGTCCATTGCATGTCGACTCCCGCTTTGAACATCTGGGGCGCACCGCCGTCCGAGCGCTATGAACACCTGGCCGCGCCGTTTCGCCCGCTGTTTGCGCAGATCCTCGCGCAGGCCGCCGAGGCGGATCAAACCCGCGCCAGCCTGGCCGAGGCCATACAACAACTGAACGCACTGGGCTTACCGCGCTGGCGTTTGCCGGCCAGTTACGGCGGCCACGACGCCACTTTGGTGGAACTGCTGAGCTTGCTCACCGAATTGTCGGCCGCCGACTCCAACATTACCCAGGCCCTGCGCGGGCACTTCGGCTTTTGCGAAGACGTGCTCAGCGCCAAGGACCTCGACTGGCGCGCCAAGTGGCTCGACCGCCTCGGCCAGGGCGCCCTGCTCTCCCCCGGCAGCACCGAAGTCGGCACCCAGGCCCGTGGCGATTTCGGCACCCGCCTGCACCGCGACGCAGCCGGAAGCTTGCGCATCAGCGGCAAAAAGTTCTACACCACCGGCGCGCTCTACAGCGACTTGATCAACACCATCGCCACCGGTGAAGACGGCACGGTGTACAGCGTGGTGGTCGACCTCAAGGCGCCCGGCGTGCAGATCGTCGACGACTGGAATGGCTTCGGCCAACGCCTCACCGCCAGCGGCACCTGCGTGTTCGAGAATGCGCCGGTGATGGACAACGACGTTCGCCCCACCCAGCAGCGTTTCGGCCATGGCCAATCGTTCTTCCAGCTCTACCACCTCAGCACCCTCGCCGGCATCGCCCGTCGCGCGGCCTTGAGTGGCGCCGAAGAACTCAAGCAACGCGCGCGCACCTTCACCACCGGCAACGCCGACACCGCAGGCCAGGACGTGCAACTGCTGCAGGTTATCGGCGAAGTCGCCAGCCAGGCCTACGCCGCCCAGGCCATCGCCCAACAAGCGGCCCGGCGCCTGGAGCAGACGGCGCAGTATGTGATCGGCCATGAGCAGCCGCTGCAGGATGACGACCCGCACGTGGCCCTGGCGGAACTGGAAGTGTGCCTGGCGGTGAATCCAGTGGTGGACGCCACCCTCGCGGCGACCACCGCACTGTTCGATGCACTGGGCGCCAGTGCCACGGCCAGCGACAAGGCGCTGGATCGCCTGTGGCGCAATGCGCGGACGTTGGCGAACCACAACCCGCGGGTGTACAAGTCGCGGATTGTGGGCAATTACCTGGTCAATGGGCTGTTGCCACCGGCGCAGTGGCGAGTAGGCGTCGCCAAAAGCTGAAATCTCAATGACACAACACAGGGCAAGCCCCTCCCACAGTTGCCCTGTGTAGGATTTGAGAGCGTTTTACTGGCTGACAAACGCCACCACCCGCTCCAGCATCCGGTCACACGCCTCCAACTGCTCCACGCTGATAAATTCATCCGGCTTGTGCCCCTGCTCCATGCTCCCCGGCCCGCACACCACCGTGGGGATTCCCGCCTGGTCAAACAGTCCGCCCTCGGTGCCAAACGCCACGGTGCCAAACTCCTGCGAGCCACAAAACTGCGCCACCCACTGCGCCGCCTGGCTCTCCAATGAAGTAGCCAAACCCGGGTAACTGGACAACTCGCTGATGCTGATCGCCGACTGGTCACTCACCGCCTGCATCGCCGGCAGCAAGGTCTGCTCGGCGTAGTCGCGCAATTGCTGCGCCACCTGCCAAGGGTCTTGGGCCGGCAGTGCGCGCACTTCAAAATCAAAGGTGCAATTCTGCGGCACGATGTTGAGTGCCTTGCCGCCGGTGACCAAGCCGGTTTGCACCGTGGAAAACGGTGGGTCGAAGCGCTCGTCCAGATGCTGCGGCGCTTTGAGCCCGTCGCCGATGCGCACCAGCTGGCTGATCAAGCGCGCGGCGTATTCAATCGCGTTGACGCCCGCAGGCGCATAGGCCGAATGGCAGGCCGCCCCATGCACTTCACAGCGCATCGCCAACTTGCCTTTGTGACCGAGCACCGGTTTGAGTTCGGTGGGCTCGCCGATCACACACAGCAACGGCTTGACCGCTTGCCCGTGGAAGCGCTCGATCAGCGAACGCACGCCCAGGCAGCCGACCTCTTCGTCATACGACAGCCCGATATGCACCGGCATGCGCAACGGCGCCTGCACCAGTGCCGGCACACAGGCCAGCACGCAGGCGATATAACCCTTCATGTCCGCCGTGCCACGCCCGTACAGGTTGCCGCCCTTCTGCGTCAGTTCAAACGGCGCCACGCTCCAGCGCTGGCCGTCCACCGGCACCACGTCGGTATGCCCGGACAGCACGATGCCCGGCACGTCGGCCGGGCCGATGGTCGCCAGCAGGTTGGCCTTGCTCTTGTGTTCGTTGTACACCAGCTCGCAGGCCACGCCGTGGTCTTGCAAATAGGTGCGCACAAAGTCGATCAAGGCCAGGTTGGATTCGCGGCTGGTGGTGTCAAAGCGCACCAGTTGCGCGAGCAACTCGCGGCTGCTGCTCATCGGTCATCTCCCGGCACCGCATAGCCAGGGGCGATCTGCGGGTTGAGCGCGCGGTCGATGTAGTCCTGCAACTGCGGGCGATAGGCCTGCCAGAGTCGGTCGAGGGCGCCAATCGGGTCTTCGTCGGCCCAATCCACGCGCAGATTGACGATGGGCCACGGCAGCGCATCCACCACCACCAACGCCGCCGAATGCACCGGGCCCGCCTCACCACCGCCGGCCACGCCGGCCTGCATCGCCGCCAGCAGGCGCTCGGCAAGGTGCCCCGAGGCGTGCTCAAACGCGTGCACCATGGCCTCGATCACACCGGGGTTGGCGAGCATATTCCCCGCCGCCACGCACTGCTCGCCACTCACGGCATTGTGAATGCCCAAGGTTTGCGCGCCGCTGAAATGCGCAGTGCGGCCCTGACTATCAATCACGGTCACTTGGCGATACTGGCTGTGATCCTGCGCAACCAAGGTCGCCAGTGCCTCATTCGGCGCCATGCCCTGCTCGAGCAGATCCAGCACCTGCGGCCCCAGGCTTGGCAAGGTGATGTTCTGCGACGCCACCGCGCCCACCCCGGCACGCAGCCATGGGCAGCGCGCGCCGACGGCAATGCTCGACGAGCTGATCGCAATTCCCAGCTGGCCGGTTTCGGCGCAACGGGCCACAACGGAAAAAGTCATAGGGCGCTCCTCAATCGAGTACCGAAGGGTCGGCGTCGATCATCAACTGCTTCATTTCTTCAAAATGCCGGAGCGAGAAATCCACGATGCCTTCCCAGCCCCGCGCGGTTTTCTCCGCCACTTCATCGGACAACACCCGCAGCGGCTGCCCGGTGGACCACGCCGTGACGAGGATCTGGCAGGAGCGTTCCAGGGTCCAGATGTCATCAAAGGCTTCGCCAATCGACGGCGCCGTGACCATCACGCCGTGGTTGCCCATCAGCAAGCGGCTCTTGCCATCAAGCAGCCCGGCCAGGCGCGCGCCTTCGGCCTCGGTGTCGGCCATGCCGCCGTAGAGTTCGTCCACCGCCACGCGGTTGAAGTAGCGCGCGGTGTTCTGGTCAATCGGCGGGATATGCGGCGTGGCCAGGCACGCCACGGCGGTGGTGTAGACCGGGTGCAGGTGCAGCACCGCGCGGGTTTGCGGCAGCAACCGGTGGATCTGCCCGTGGATCGACCAGGCGGTCGAATCCACATCGGGATGGTCGGCCGCGCCGGGATCGTCGGCGTTCAACAACAGCAAGTCACTGGCGCGGATCCGCGAGAAGTGCTTCCACTTCGGGTTGAGCAAAAACTGTTTGCCATCGGCCGACACCGCCGCGCTGAAGTGGTTGGCCACCGCTTCGTGCATGCCCAGGTGGGCGATGATGCGAAAGGTCGCCGCCAGGTCGATGCGCGTCTGTTCTTCGTGGGATAACGCCATGAAGCTTACTCCGCAAGGCGTGGCCGCAGCGGGCTGCGGCGCACGCAATCAATTACTTGGGCATCAGCGCCGCAAGGTCGGCCTCGGTTGGCGCCTCGAAGTTGTACTTCTTGAGCAACGCGGCGTATTCCGGGGTGGCGCGGTATTTTTCCAGGCCATCGAGCAGGGCTTGTTTCACCGTGTCATTGCCCTTCTTCACGCCGAAGCCGTTAAGCACCGGGTAGATCAACGTGTCGGACGAAATCACCACGCGATTGCCAAGCTTGTCGATGACGCCACGGGCCACGGCGGCGTCGGTGATCTGCGCTTCCACCGCGTGGGCCAACAGGGCCTGGGTGGTTTGCGGGTCGGTGCTGTATTCGCTGATCTGGATCGGTTTCAGGCCCTTGGCCACGCAGTACTCGGTGGACAGCTTGTTCATCTGCGCCAGCCATGAGGTAGCACCCATGGAGCCGATCTTGTGGCCGCAGAATTCTTCCGGGGTCTTGGGCTGGAACTTGCTGTCCTTGAGGGTCAGGATCGACTCGCCGCTTTTCAGGTAGGGGATCATGTCGATGACCTTGACCCGCTCCGCCGTGATGTACATCGACGAGTTGGTCACGTCAAAACGCCCGGCTTGCAGGCCGGTGATCAGGTTGGGAAAGCGCGTGTCGAGGGTCTCGACCTGGCGCCCCATGACCTTGCCCAGGCCGTCCATGAATTCGATATCAAAGCCGGCCGGCTTGTTGTTATCCATGTACTCGTAGGGGAAGAACGTCACGTCCGACCCGGCCACGATCTTGCCGTCTTTCTGGAAGGCCGCAGCCGCCAACGAAGTCATGGCCACCGCTGCGCCCAACAGGCACACGGCAAGGGGGCGAACACTGTTACGAAATGCTGTCATGGTCATTACCCGCAAGGTTTAAAGGAGGTTAGGCAGTGGCAGAATCTTGTCCGGCCTGTTGCACGAAGAAGGACGCACCACGGGGTTTCTGCGGCAAGCGCATGTGGTTGTCCGTGGAGCGCACCAGGCCGCTTTCTTCACCGGCCACCAGCAGGCCGGCGTGTGCACTGGGCAAAGGGTTTTCGCCGAATGGCAGCGCGTCTTCAGCGGCGTAAACACCGATGAACAGAGTGCGCGGGAGTTCGGTCTCGTTAGGGCTGGAAGCGTGCAAAAGGCGCGTGTGCATAAAGCACACGGAACCGGCCGGGCCGTAGCAGGCCACCGGTTGCTGGCAGTGCTCCTCGACCACGGCGTCGTCCACCGAACCGGTGAAACGCTGGTTCTGCCAGTGCGACCACAGCGGGCCTTTATGGCTGCCGGGGATCACATTCAGCGGGCCGTTTTCCGGGGTGACTTCGCTGACCATCAGCAACGCGGTGACGATGTCGTCGTTGCTGTGGGGTGTGAACAGAAAATCCTGGTGCCACTTCACCTGGGTCGCGGTGTGCGGCAGTTTCGAGTTGATCTTGCTGTGGTGGAAACGCGCGCCAGCGCCGCCAATCAACTGCGCAGCAATTGCCGCCATGCGCGACTGCAGCGCCACACGCTCATACACCGGGGAAATCTCGGTGGGCGAACTGACCCGGCGCAACGACGGGTGATCGGCGCGGTGGTCGCCTTCCAGGTCGAAGCGCGCGCGGCCATCCACGGTGGCGCCCCAGCCCTGGTCGTGGCTGCGGCTCTCTTCTACCCACTGGTCGAAGTCGTGTTGCAGCGCGGCCACGTCGTCCACCGACAGCACGCCTTCGACCACCAGGAAGCCGTCACGCTGGAATTGTTCGATTTGCGATTGCTCGATCATTTTGTTGTGCTCTGAACGGTTAAGAGATCACGCCAGCGAGACGTCCTTGAGGAACGCCTCCACGCGTGGGTTGTGGCCGCTGCGCAAGGCGCTCGGGGTGTCATCGCAGACCACGCGGCCTTTCTCCATAAAGACGATGCGGTCGGAAACCTTGAAGGCGAAGTTCATTTCGTGGGTGACGATCACCATGGTGATGCCCTCCTCGGCCAGCGCTTCGATCACTTGCAGCACTTCGTTGACTTTCTCCGGGTCGAGCGCCGAGGTGGGCTCGTCGAACAGCATGATTTGCGGGCGCATCATCAAGGCGCGGGCGATGGCCACGCGTTGCTGCTGGCCGCCCGACAGCTGGTGCGGGTACTTCCAGGCGTGATCGAGCATGCCGACCTTGTGCAGCAGCGCGTAGGCCTGTTGCTTGAGCTCGGCGGTGGTGCCCAGGCGGTGGTATTTGGGCGCCATCAGCAGGTTGTCGAGCACGCTCAAATGCGGGAACAGGTTGAAGCTCTGGAACACCATGCCAATGTTCAGACGGTGCTCGGCGTGTTCGATGTAGCGCGGCTTTTGGGGGTCGACTTTGTTCAGGTGAATGAACGGCAGGCCATTGATGTGGATCTCGCCGTTGTCCAGTTGCTCCAGGCCGTTGAGCAGGCGGATCAGCGTGGTTTTACCGGAACCCGACGGCCCGATCACCGACACCACTTCACCGGGCTGCACCTGCAGGTTGACCGAGCCGAGCACCTCGATGTCGTTATAGGCCTTGTGCAACCGCGAGGCTTGCAAGGCGGCCACGCCGGTGCTGGCCGGGCGCTCGATGGCCGGACGTTGTTGGGTGGCCAGGGCCAGCACCGCCGCGTCCGGCACGCGGGAGACGTTGCGCTGGTTCACATCGAGAAAACGCTCCAGGCGTTTGAGCAAAAAGTCGAACACCGTGACGATAAACACGTAGAAGAACGCCACCGCCGCCATGGTTTCGATCACCAGGAAATTCTGCGAATACAGGCGCTGGCCGACCATCAGGATTTCGGTGAGCGAGATCACCGACACCAGCGAGGTGAGCTTGACGATGGAGATGTATTCGTTGGCCAGCGACGGCAGCGCCACGCGCAATGCCTGGGGGATCACCACGCGCCACTGGGTGCCGAAAAACCGCAGCCCCAGCGCTCGCGCCGCTTCGCCCTGGCCCTTGGGGATCGAGAGCAAGCCGCCGCGATGGATCTCGGCGACGTAGGCGGTTTCGCATATGACCAACGCCAGCAGGCCGGACCAGAACGGATCGGCCAGCACCGCCGAAGTGCCCGGCAGCGCCTGGGGCAGGTTGTAGATAAAGATCAGCAGCACCAGCAGCGGCAGGCTGCGGAACAGCCAGATATAGCCACGCGCCGGCACGCTGAGCAGTGGGTGTTTGGATTGCTTGGCCAGCGCCAGCAGAAAGCCCAGGGCAATGCTCAAGAGCCAGGTCAGGGTACTGAGTTTGATCACCGTCCACGTCGCGCGCCAGAACTCGGCATCGCCGAGCAAACCAAACATGTAATTCCAGTCGAATGTCATCGTCGTGGTGCCCTGCACAAAAAAAGAGGTTGATCTGCATCGATGGATTCAGAGTCGTGGGGGGAGGTGCTTGGGGTCAATTCGTTAAAACCGGGGCACTGGGTAGGTAGAACCTATGCAGCCTTTTTTCCCCTTTCCAAAGAACACTGGAGATCAAATGTGGGAGGGGGCTTGCCCCCGATGAGGGTGGGTCAGTGCATACCTCTGTAGCTGACCCACCCTCATCGGGGGCAAGCCCCCTCCCACATTTGGTGCGCGTTTGAATTCACGGCGCCGCGCACGCCACATACTGGAGCAACCTCAGCTAACCCCCTCCAGCACCCGCACCGCATGCGGGTCAAAGAAGCTTGGCGGCGCCATGCCGGGGATGTACTGGTCGGACACAAACAGCCGGCAGCGCTCGGCAAACGCCGACACCACGCGCGACAGCTGGGTGTTGCTCGCCGTGGCGTACCCCAGTCGCATCGGCCGGTGCGCGCCGGCCAGGCGCAGGCGGATCACGCGTTTGCCGTCCTGGGACATGTTCGATTTGGGCCGCGCATTCGCGAAGGAATAGCCAATCCCATTGCCGACCATGGCGCGCACCGTTTCGAGGTTGGTGGAGCGCATGATGATGTTCGGCGTGGTGCCCGCCTGGATAAACAGGCTGAGGAAATAGTCGCGGCTCCACGGCGTGTCGAGCAGCACCACCGGGTAGGCCTCGAGGTCCTGCATGCTCACCGCCGGCAGGCTCGCCAGCGGGTGATACTCGCCGACCATCACATACGGCGGCAGGTGCGCCAGGGGTTGGAAGTCGATGTCCGGGCTGGTCACCAGGTCGTAGGTCAGGGCGATATCCAGCTCGCCGCTGCGCAGTTTTTCCAGTAATTCCTCGTGGTTGCCTTCGGCCTGGGTCAGGCGCACGCCGGGAAACGCGCGGCCAAACCCAAACACCAATTCCGGCGTGATCATCGGCGCCAGCGACGCCAGACACCCCACGCGCAACGGCCCGCGCACGGTGTTCAACGACTCCGAGGCGATGGTGTAGAGATTGCTCATCTGCTCCAGGATCTGCTTGGCCTCCTGCATCACCTGGCGCCCCACGGCCGTGAGGGAAATGCCCTGGGCGTGGTGACGCACAAACAGCTGGATGCCCAGCTCGGCCTCCATATGGGTGATCGCCGCCGAGATCGATGGCGACGACACATGAATGCGCTCAGCGGCCGCACTGATGCTGCCCGCCTCTCCCGACGCCACGAAATACTCCAGTTGACGCTGAGTAATACGACTGAGCATTACGCCTGCCCCTCAACAATGACTGTGCGGGGAGCGTTGCAGGGTTCGTGCCGGGTCATGGGCAAACCGACCGCCTGCACGGGCTTCGGTTTTTCCTAAGCACTACCCTGCACAAATGCTGGTTTCGCCAGATTCCGAGCGATGTGAAGCTGAACTCATCCCGCTTCCCATGAGTCGCCCACCATGCCTACCCACACCCGCATCCGCATGTTCAACACCAAAGAGACCTACCCCAACCAGGCCCTGGACAACGACCTGTGCCAGGCCGTGCGCGCCGGCAACACCATTTATGTGCGCGGCCAGATCGGCACCGATTTCGACGGCAACCTGGTCGGCCTCGGTGACCCGCGCGCCCAGGCCGAGCAGGCGATGAAAAACGTCAAGCAACTGCTTGAAGAGGCCGGTTCCGACCTGAGCCATATCGTCAAAACCACCACCTACCTGATCGACCCGCGCTACCGCGAGCCGGTGTACCAGGAGGTCGGCAAGTGGCTCAAGGGCGTGTTCCCGATATCCACCGGGCTGGTGATTTCCGGCCTGGGCCAGCCGGAATGGCTGATGGAGATCGACGTGATCGCCGTTGTGCCGGATGACTGGACCGTATGAAAGCCGTAATCGCCCGCGAGCCCGGCGGCCCCGAGGTGCTGCAGGTGGTCGAGCGCCCGGTGCCCGAGCCGCAAGCCGGCGAGGTGCTGATTCGCGTGGCCGCCGCCGGGGTCAATCGCCCCGACCTGATGCAACGCAACGGCGCACCGACGCCGCCCGGCAGCACCGATGTACTCGGGTTGGAAGCGGCCGGCGTGGTGACGGCCGTGGGCAAGGGTGTTGATGAATTTGCCATCGGCGACCGGGTGATGGCCCTGCTCAACGGCGGTGGCTACGCCGACTATTGCGTGGCCCAGGCGGCGCACTGCGTGCCGGTGCCGGCGGGCCTGGCGCTGCAGGATGCCGCCGGCGTGCCGGAAGCGGCCTTCACCGTGTGGCACAACCTGTTTGAACTGGGCCGCCTGCGCAGTGGCGATACCGTGCTGATCCACGGCGCCGCCAGTGGCGTCGGCAGCTTCGCCGTGCAGTGCGCCCACGCCGCCGGGGCGCGGGTGATCGCCACCGCCGGCGGCGCGCAGAAAATCGCGATGCTGCAAAGCCTCGGCGTCTGGCGCGCGGTGGATCGCCATCTC
The DNA here is from genome assembly GCF_979253585.1 of Pseudomonas sp. AC463. Taxonomy (NCBI): domain Bacteria; kingdom Pseudomonadati; phylum Pseudomonadota; class Gammaproteobacteria; order Pseudomonadales; family Pseudomonadaceae; genus Pseudomonas; species Pseudomonas sp. AC463. Next base: position 44,644 of record NZ_CEEDDZ010000020.1, read on the forward strand.
GAAGACTTCGTGGACGTGGTGCACGACTGCACCGAAGGGCGCGGCGTCGACGTGGTGCTCGATAACGTCGGCGGCGCTTACGTGGCACGCAACCTCGCGGCCATGGCCATGGGCGGGCGGCATGTGAGTTTGTCGTTCCTGCAAGGCGCGAGCATCGAACTGGATTTGCAGGTGCTGATGCGCAAAAACCTCATCCTCACCTCGTCCACCCTGCGCCCGAAAAGCCACGCCGAAAAAGCCCGTTTGGCGGTGTGCATCCGCTCACGGTTTTTGCCGTGGCTGGCCTGCGGCCTGGTGCGCCCGCAGATCCACACCCAACTGCCGCTGGCCGAGGCCGCCGAGGCCCATCGCCTGCTGGAAGCCAATGCCAACGTCGGCAAAGTCCTGCTGACTGTCCGGAGCCCCTTATGACCCGCCGCGTGTACTTCCTCAATGGGCCCAACGCCAACCTCTACGGGCTGGACAACACCGGCACCTACGGCAGCGAGAGCTTCGCCAGCATCCAAGCGCGCTGCCAACGCCACGCCGCCGAGCTGGGCCTGGCCCTGGAGTTTCGCCAGAGCAACCACGAAGGCGTGCTGGTCGACTGGATTCAAGAGGCGCGGTTGCACAGCGACGCCATCGTGATCAACGCCGCGGGCCTCAGCTACAGCTCGGTGCCGATCCTCGACGCGCTGCTGGCGTTCGACGGCCCGATCATCGAAGCGCACATGAGCAATATCTGGAAGCGCGAGAGTTTCCGGCACCACTCCTACGTGTCCAAGGCCGCCACCGGCGTAATCGCCGGGCTCGGGGCCCTGGGTTATGAACTGGCACTCACGGCGGTGGCCGCGTTGCTCGGCCCCAACGATTAATTACTTTTTAGGAATCGCCCATGTCAGTAGAAACCATCAACACCCTGGTCGTCGGCGCAGGCCAGGCCGGCGTCGCCATGAGCGAGCACCTGTCCCTGATGGGCGTGCCCCACATCGTGCTCGAACGCCACCGCATCGCCGAACGCTGGCGCTCCGAGCGCTGGGACTCGCTGGTCGCCAACGGCCCGGCCTGGCACGACCGCTTCCCCGGCCTCAAATTCGAGGGCATTTCCCCCGAAGCCTTCCCGCCCAAAGAACGCATGGCCGACTACTTCGAAGCCTATGTGCAGAAGCTCGAAGCCCCCGTGCGCACCGGCGTCGAAGTACAACACGTGGAACGCCATGTGGGCCGCCAGGGCTTCAAGGTCACCACCTCCGAAGGCGTGATCGAAGCCACCAACGTGGTCGCCGCCACCGGCCCGTTCCAGCGCCCGTCGATCCCCAGCATCGTGCCGGCCACGGCGCCGATTCATCAACTGCATTCCTCGGCCTACAAAAACCCCTCCCAGTTGCCCGAAGGCGCGGTACTGGTGGTAGGCGCCGGCGCCTCCGGCTCGCAAATCGCCGAAGAGCTGCAAAAAGCCGGCAAAACCGTGTACCTCTCCGTGGGCGAACACTACCGCCCGCCCCGCGCCTACCGCGGCCGCGACTACTGCTGGTGGCTGGGCGCGCTGGGCCTGTGGGACGAAGTCAAAATCCAGCCGAAGAAAAAGCACGTAGCCTTTGCCGTGAGTGGCTATGAAGGCGGCAAGACCGTGGACTTCCGCCGCCTCGCGCACCAAGGCATCCACCTGGTGGGCGTGACCCAGGACTGGAATGAAGGCGTCATGACCTTCCAAACGGGTTTGGCCGAAAACGTGGCCGAAGGTGACCGCGCCTACTTCGATGTACTGCGCGATGCAGACGCCTATATCGAAGCCAACGGCTTGCCGTTTCCGCTGGAGCCGGAAGCCTGGGAATTGCTACCCGATCCAGAGTGCCTGGTTAACCCGATCCTCAGCCTGGACCTGGCCGAAGCCGGCGTGACCACCATCCTCTGGGCTACCGGTTTCAAGTTCGACTTCAGCTGGTTGAAAGTGGATGCGTTTGACGAGAAAGGCGAGCCGTTCCACAAGCGCGGGATTTCGGCGGAAAGCGGCATCTACTTTTTGGGCCTGCCAAACCTGGTAAACCGCGCGTCGTCGTTTATCTATGGGGTGTGGCACGACGCCAAATACGTCGCGGACCATATCGTGCTGCAGAACGAGTACAAGGCCTACGAAAAGCCCTGACCGCCCAGCAATTTTGAAATCTGAAGGGCTGTAGAACAAGGAGGGTTGCCGTAGAATGCGCCCCCTTGAACTACCTCAAAGGAATGAAGCCGGTGGCAACAGAAAAAACCCGCAAGGCGCTCGTGTATTCGGCATGGGTGCTAGTGCCTTTGAGCCTGGTGGCGGTGCTGGTCATCCAGGCCTTCCAAGACACACCCGAGCCGAGCAAACCCAGCTTCCTCAGCGACCTGATTATCGTGACCGCGCGAACCACGCCCGGGAATCGAAAAATCGACGAGGGTGTAACTTTCGTGCGTGCGCAAGCGGCTGACAGTCACACACTCAAGTTCATTTACACATTGGACAATTACGACACCCACCCCGAAGACGTTGACTTCGCCGAGATGAAATCAAGCACCACCCAGGCTGTGTGTGCCAAACAAATGCCAAGGGAGCAGTCAATCATTTCCCTGGGTGGCACCATCATTTTCATTTATGGCAGTAAAACCGTAAACGAGGTCGCCAGGATCGAAGTCAACAAGCAGAGCTGTGAGGGCCTATAAGCGGCCCTCCCCGTTCAGCCAACCGGCTCGAACCGCCGCCGCTTCAGGAACAACCCCACCCCCAGCGCAACCGCGAAGATCGACAGCAACCCCAGGTCAACGCCTAACACGTAGACCTGGCTTGCCGCCACACAGCCGACCGCCCCCGCCGCCACCAGCAACACCCCTACCCACTTGCGCAGCCGGTAGGGTTTGAGAAAACGGTCGAGCAGAAAAAACAGCACCAGGGCAATGACCAGCTGGGTAATTTCAGACATGGGCTTCTCCCTTCAGGTCTTGATGATCAGTGTCGTAGCTGTGCGCTGCGGGCCAATACCGCCGCTGACCTGCGCCTCGATGCTGACCAGCACGTCGCCGGCATGATAAGTGGGCCCTTCGAACTTCATCGCACGCATCCTTTCGAGCCAAAGGCGGGGATTCTCTACAAGGCGGGCGGTGGATTCAAACCCTTTCAGCCTGGAACTGAAAAGAAGGCGCAGGCTACAAGCAGCGCATCGTTGCCCAGGCCTATACGCTGAACACTGGTTGATACATCACCGATTACATTATCATCCGCCCGCTATTCGGCAGTCCCAAGCCCCGGAAGGGTCTGGGCACCTCATGGAATCAGGGAGACAAGGATGTACCTCAATCAAAAGTCCCGCCGCTGCATCTTGCTGGCCGGCGCGTTGGCCATCAGCGGTTGCACCTCGCTTTTGCAGGGCAAGCAATATGTCGTCCCCGGCCCCGATGAACCCTCGGCAACGGTCCGCCTCCCGGCTGGATATGGCGGCAGACTGGACGCCATGACGTTCAGCGACGATGGATGTTATGCGGGTTACACCGTGCTGCCCTCCAACGGCGACTACATTGAATCTCGGGTCGGCGTGAATAAAGCGCTGATCCTGACCTATTGGCAATTCGCAGGCAGCAACGCGTGCAAGATACCGTTCTCCTTCACGCCACAGAACGGCGCCACCTATACCTTGATCCAAGGCTCCTGGAGCAAACCCAAGGAAGGCATTCTTCCGATCTTCAACCACAACGAACAGTTCTGCGGTGTGGGCGTGATCAAGAAAGTCGGCGACCAGGAGAGCATCGAACCCATTCAACCGCTGCGAATCAAGACCGGGTTTGCGTGTTTGAGGTTTGTTAAGTAGAGAGGGCGCACGGCGTTGGCCGCGAGTGGATGGCGCCATTTAGTGCTGCCTTTCATCATTCCTTAAGGCGCCTTATGGCCGATGGAATTGGAAAATTCGATATTGATAACCTCATTCTGGAGGAATGCGCATGTTGACTGGCTTGAATCATTTGACGCTGGCGGTTGTGAACCTCCCTCGCAGTATCGAGTTTTATGTCGCCCTGCCCGGCTTCAAATTAACTGCCCGCTGGGACACGGGGGCTTATCTTTGCCTCGGCGATCTTTGGTTGTGCCTGTCTCTGGACGAGAGCCACGCGGCGCAAAAACAGCCTGATTACACCCACTATGCGTTTTCGGTGAACCAGGACGATTTTGACGCAGTGACTGCCTGTTTACGGCGCCGTAACGTGATCGAGTGGAAAGCCAATTCGAGCGAAGGCGACTCGTTTTATTTCTCGGACCCGGATGGCCACCGCCTGGAACTGCACGCAGGCAGCCTGGCTTCACGGCTTGAACAATGCCGACGCCAGCCCTATGCCGGCATGGAGTTCTTTGACTGAGGGCTTTCGCCTGGCTCAACCCCTCCATTGAAGCTCTTCTGTGCCGCGGCCATCCGTCGCATCCCCCCGCCACACCCTCCAGCGCCCACCCCAGCCGCCGATACCCTGACTATCGACACGCCTCCCCGCGTGCCCCTCTGATTGAGCTTGCCCCCAATGAACCCACTCTCCCTCCTCAAAAAAGCCCGGCCCGCTGGCCAGGGCACTGCCACGCTCACCTGCACCGCCAACGAGCTGGACGCGTGCCTGACCGGCCTGCGCATCACCCCTACCCTGATCACCGGTTTCATCTCGCCCCACCTCGACATCGACGCCATCGCCGCCAAGCTCAAGCGCCGCTTTCCCCAGTCCACCATCAGCCTCTGCACCACCTCCGGCGAGCTGTGCAACGCGCCCAACGCCCTGTATTGCGCCACGGGCGAGCGCTGGGATCGGATCGTGTTGCAGCTGTTCGACGACAGCGTGATCGCCAGCGCCGAGGTGGTGATGGTGCCGCTGGAGTGTGAGGACATTCGCAGTGGCGGCAAACGCCTGGGGATGCAGGAGCGGATCGCCAAGTTGGTGAGCAATATCAAGCGGGTGCAGGTGCACACCTCCATTGATCACCGCGATACCTTGGCGTACGTGGTGTTCGACGGGTTGTCGGCGTCGGAGTCGTTTTTCATGGAGGCGCTGTATGAGTCCGGGCGGTTTCCGTGTTTGTTTGTAGGCGGGTCGGCCGGGGGCAAGGCGGATTTCCAGAAGACCTTGATTCATGACGGCCAGCGCAGCTATCAGAACCATGCGCAAATTGTGTTCTTGAAAACCGCAGCGCAGGTGCGGTTCGGGGTGTTCAAAAGCCAGAACTTCAAGCCGGCGGATTTGACCTTCAGCGTGCTGACCGCCTCGGTGGAAGACCGCACGATTGACCAGGTGATCGACAGCGCCGGCAATATCAAGAGCATGGTGCAAGCGCTGTGTGATGCGTTCAATTGCACGCCCCAGGCCTTGGAGGCGAAGCTCGCCGATTACTCGTTTGCCATTCGGGTGGGCAGTGAGTTGTTTGTGCGTTCCATCGCGCGTATCGACTATGAGCAACAGATTGTGCAGTTGTTTTGCGACGTGGCGCCCGGCGAGGAGCTGGTGATGGTGCGGCGCACGCCGTTGCGTGAGGCCACGCGCCTGGACTACCAGCAGTTCTTGCGGGGCAAGGGCGGCCAGCCGGTGGCGGGCATTCTGAACGACTGCATTTTGCGGCGGCTGAACAACGGCGCCGAGCTGGGCAGCATGGCCGGCACGTTTGGCGACGTGCCGCTGGCAGGCTTTTCGACCTTCGGGGAGATTCTGGGCTTGAACCTCAACCAGACACTCACGGCGATTTTCTTTTTTCGGGTGGCCAAGGGCGCGAATTTCAGCGACGAATACGTGGACAATTTCATCGCCCACTACGGCGAATTCAAGGCATTTTTCCTACGACGCCAGGTAAAGAAACTGGCGGGGTTGAACCACGTGGTGGTCAAGCAAATTGCCGCGTTCAAAAACAACGACTTCAGCACCACCCTCAATACCCGCGGGCTGGACCGCAACATCCTGCCGGTGTTCGAGGGCCTGGCAGACCTGGGCCAGGTGCTGGCCCAGGCCGAGCATCAACAGGAAGCAATCGCGGCGCAACTCAAGCACTACTCCGGTGAGTTGCATGCCTCGATGGATGACCTGGTGGGCACCATCGACCGGCAGAACAGCGTGTCTGCCCAGGCCGGGGCCACGGTGGAAGGGCTGTCGAGCCAGGCCGGCGACGCGGTGGAGGGCGCGCGCACGCTGGCCGGTTCGAGTTTGCGTATCCAGTCGATTGTGCAAGTGATCCAGCAGATCGCCGGGCAAACCAACCTGCTGGCACTCAACGCCGCCATTGAAGCAGCGCGAGCCGGCGACCTGGGCCGGGGCTTTGCGGTGGTGGCGGATGAGGTGCGCAAACTGGCCGAGATCACCCGCAAGAACGCCGCAGAAATCGGTGTGGATATCGACCTGCTCTCCAGCGAAATTCAGCGCGTGGCGCAGCAGATCGAGGACCAGTCCACCGGCGTCGGCGCGCTGCGCGAAATGCTCGATGCGCTGGAGGCCTCCAGCCGTGAGACCGAGGGCACGGCGCAGCGCACCAAGACGATTGCCGACACCTTGACCGGGCTGACCCACGCGTAGGCAACACGGCGAACGGCGCCCAACCCTTGCGTTGGCGCGCCGTCAGCCTCAAGCCCGCTTCGGCAGCTTCCAGTTCGGCCGAATGAAGTGGCAGGTATACCCATTCGGAATCCGCTCCAGGTAATCCTGATGCTCCGGCTCCGCCTCCCAAAACTCACGGGCCGGCTCAATCTCCGTAACCACCCTGCCCGGCCACAACTTGGACGCATCCACATCCGCCGCCGTGTCTTCGGCAACGTCGCGCTGCTGCTCGCTCAAGTAATAAATCGCCGAACGATAGCTGGGCCCCAAATCATTGCCCTGCCGATTCGGCGTACTCGGGTCATGGATCTGGAAAAAGAATTCAAGAATCTGCCGGTAGGAAATCACCGCAGGGTCAAACACGATCTCAATCGCTTCGGCATGGTTGCCATGGTTGCGATACGTGGCATTCGGCACATCACCGCCGGTGTAGCCGACGCGCGTGCCCAGCACGCCGGGGTAGCGCCGCAACAGGTCCTGCATGCCCCAGAAGCAGCCGCCGGCGAGGATCGCGGTTTCGGTTTGGTTGGTCATGGTGTGTGTTTCCGCGCAATGGGTACAGGGTAGTTATGGGGCCCTGTTGGCCAATACCAAGTTACAGCGAGGAAAAAACCGGGCGTGGCCATCACCGCATGAGTAAAATGCCACCCGCGCTCGACCAGGACACCATCACCCAGGAGGGGTAACGCTTGAACCCGCTTAACACCCACGCTGATATCACCCGACTGACGCTCAAGCAGCAACTTGCCGTTGACCCTTACAAGGCCTTGGGGCTGCTGGAAACCCTGCTCACCTTCATTGTGGTGATGAGCGTCGTGCTGTTTGTTGGGTACGCCCTTGGCATCACCGATACCTTCAAGACCAATCTGCTGTGCAGCGGCACCCTGGGTGCGTCCATCGGCATGGCCTTCAGCATGTACCGTGAAGCTGCGCTGGCCGAGTGGCGCGTGGCCGGTCACCTCAGCCCTGAGGCATTGCGCAGCGCAATGGCTGCGGTGAAGTACGCCGAGGCACAGCCTGGCGTGTACTACCCGAAAAAACGCATGTTCACCCCGTTTCACCGCTGCGACTCGGAGCGGATCACGCTGACGACAGTGAATGACGGCGTGCTGTTTAAAGGGCCGCATAACAAGCTCAAAGCACTGGCGGCGTTGCAGCTTACCGAGGCTGCGCACACACCAGGGTGATTGGCTTACAGGGACCGGGGACATGTCCTACAGCAGGCTTCAGCGCCTTGCCCAGTTGCCTAAAGTTGCGTCAGAATCCGCCGGCTTGTGCGCTTGAGTGGGGGTCTCTAAGGTTGTTCGGTCGCTGACAGTTCAGTGATCGGGTTTAGTAGCCTGAGGGTCAATTACATTTAGTGCATAAGCTTCATCTATCAGACGTTCTTGTCTGTGCCTGATGGTGGCTGTGCGTAGGGCGCCTTCGGGTGCGCCGGCTTTGTGTAATTCCCCGGTCTACTAACCTGCGTACAGCTGCCACCCATTTTGTGTAGTAGCGAAAAGGTGTCGGCCCTATTCGGGAATTACATCATGTTCAAAGTCACGCCAAACCCTCCAAACGAACCAGACCTGAAACTCACCCAGGCCGCGCATCGCGCAATCGATCACTACCTCAACCCAGAAACCTCCCCACCGCTGCCACCACCGGTGCTGTTCAGCGTTGCCGCTGATGCCAGTAACGAAACCTTGATTACCAACGGATACGAAACCTTTTCCTCGGTTACCGCGCTGCTGCTCGACCTTTCGGAGGATTTGACGGGGAAACAGCGGGATGTGGTGTTGGCAATTCACCAGTTGAGTGAGTTGGGGGTTTTGTTGATGGATCGGTTGATGGAGCGGGAGGAAATTTAGCTTGCGGTTGAGTTTTCAACCCTTACTACCAAGGAAAAAATCGCCGAGTCGTCACAGTTTTTTTCTGACGACTCGGCGACTAGCGTTGGAGCAGGGCCAGACGACTAATGGCCAATATGAAATATTCTGAAAGGCTGCTTTCGGCCAAAAGCAGCCCTTTCGCAAATCTCCAAGCGCGTTTACAAACCAGATACCGGCACAAGTTTAGGCGAGACGTCATGACACTTTCCAAAGGCGACATCATAAAGCTGATCGATGTTGACCAAGCAAAGGTAGTGCTCTCTGATTGGTTGAACTCCCGGGAGGCGGCTCCTGGAGATATCGCGGAAGTGGAAGAGATTTCAATGGGTGAAGCTGGATGTATCGCTCGCTTGCTGTGCGAGTCACATGCAGGATCTCTCGAATGGAGAGCCTCATATTTTGAGGCTGGATTGACCTATGAGGTGCTTCGTAGCTATCCCAATGATGTCCCCTCTTGAATGTCTGTTCGGGGCCGACTTCCACCTGTCGCCACAGTCAGCATAGGGTCGGTAGTAGCCTGTAATGAAGCGCTGCTATCGACCCAACGCGGACCTTGACCATCGGCAAGTAGGTCTTACAATTTTCGACCCGAGTAAAACGGCACTTGACCGATACCGGTAGACCATTAAATCAGGTGATGTCGTATGCGTGATCTACCATGCCCTTGCTGCGGTTTCGTAACCTTGGAATGCGAGTACGGCTCGTACGATATCTGCCCCCTTTGTGGCTGGGAAGATGACGCCGTCCAGTTAGCCAATCCAACGTCAGAGGGAGGCGCAAATTCCATTTCCCTCGCTGACGCTCAGATGAGCCTCTTAAACGAATACCCAATAACTGTTCGGCTTGCGGGGGGATTTCGACGAGGGCTCGGATGGCGACCGTTAGACGCCAATGATCTTGAGGCTGCTAACGTACTTAAGACCGTCAAGCACTGGCACACCATCGCCGTTCGCTTTGAGTCAGAAGCCTATTGGTTAGTGAATGGAACGAACGACGTTAAGGTCTGAATTTACGAGACCCAACAGAATTTTCCGCTTGTGGCCGGAAGCGGGTCTAATCCGAAGGTCCGCTTTTGGCCGAAAGCTGCCCTTCGCAAAAGTCAGCTTTCGGCCAATAGCGGTCAGTAGAGACTTTGTCTTTGCTGCGTTTCTCAAGCGCAGCATTGCCGCTGGCGAGATTGCGTAAACCAGCGGCAATCCAAACGACTACTGATCTCTCTACGGAAGCACTCGCTGCTTCTTGAGGCTATCCAGCGCATCGAATAGCGAAGCTTTCGAGTCGACCCTTTCAGTAAATCCGTACCGGTAGATTTTGTTCGTATCCGAGATGATGTCCGTCTCGGTGTGAAAGATGAAATCACCGAATCCCCAGCCGACCAACTTGCTCAGATCAGGCTGGATCAAATTGTGGCGTTCGGCGATTTCCCGCCACAGCGTGGCCTTGTCAGGCATGTGGCGTGCAAGCGTCAACGGAACCGGAGACGCCGTTTCCATCCCGAAATATTTGGCCGTGTCTTGCCACATACGCTCCCAGCGGAAAATATCGCCGTTGGCGACGTTGAAAGCCTCTCCACCAGCTGACTCGCAGAGTGCAGCCCAGACACTGGCCCGTGCCAGTAACCCGGCATCGGTGAATTGCAGCAGCTGACCGTAGGCTTTATCGGTGCCGGGAAATCGCAACGGGATATCCAGCGCACGGGACAGCTCAGTGAAAACGCCGATGACCAGCGCAATATTCATCGTGTTGCCGTAGATATCCCCGACCACCAGATCGGGACGCAGCGCCACGTAATCCCAGCGGCTGTGTTCGGCACGCTTTCTAAGCTGGGCTTCCTGTGCAAGGTACAGGTTCGGTGGCATATGCCCCGCATCGCTCTCCAGTGCGGGCGTGCGAACCTTCGCGCCGAGGTGAGAGCCGTAAATTTTGAAACCCTGATAGATGACCACGCGCTGAAGAGCGGAATTCGCCTGCTCAAGTCCATCCAGCACGTTGGCCAGCATGCTGGCATTGCGACTTGCTTCCATCGCCAGATCCGGATCAGGACTGAAGGCCGCGTAAAAAACATGAGTCGTGTCTCGGGCAGCGTTCACCGCGATGGCCACGGCATCGGCATCCGTGAGATCCGCCAGTATCGTCTCGGTGCCCACGACAGTTCGGCGATCCAGCGCCCTGACCCGCCAGCCTTCGCGCTTGAGTTCCTCTGCCACGGCATGGCCGATGATGCCGTTCGCGCCGACAACAAGCGCGACTTTTGGATTTGCTGGAGTAGGGTTCATGCTGCATCCCCATTTCGAATTCTGATCATTTCATTTCTCCTTCCGTACCTTGTGCACGGGGTTGAGAGAGATGATGCCCACGGGCTGATCTGTGATATAGACTGCCATCACGAATGGCTTATATGACATAAATTCACAATGGCGCGCTGGGATATCAACCGTCTGGCAGAGATGGAAGTGTTCGTCCGAGTGATAGAACTCGGCAATTTTTCGTTGGCGGCGCGGGACTTCCGCATGACACCCTCGGCGGTCAGCAAGTTGTTATCCCGCCTGGAGACTCGCCTTCAGGCACGCTTGCTGAACCGAACGACGCGGCGACTGACGCCCACGCCGGAAGGCCATTCGTTCTATGAACAATGCGTCAGAATTCTTGCGGATGTGGAGGATGCTGAACGCAGCACCTCCGGACAGGGCGATCCACGGGGGCGTCTCAGGGTAAGTGCCAGTGTGCCTTTTGCCCGAGGAGTTTTATTACCCCTGATCCCCGAATTCCTCTCGCGCTACACAGGTATAGAGCTGGATATCGTACTGACGGATCAAGTGGTGAATCTGATTGAGGAGCGCACCGACGTTGCGATCCGTCACGGCCCGCTGGAAAGTTCGCGCCTGGTGGCGAGAAAGCTCGGCGAAACACGGATGGTCGTCGTCGCAGCTCCCCAGTATCTTGAGCGCCATGGCCTGCCGACCGTGCCAGAAGACTTGACCCGCCATAACCGCTTGGACTTCGGATACACACGCACACTGAAAGGCTGGCCTTTCATCGTGAATGGCTCGCAATGGATTGTCTCGCCAGTGGGTAACGTGACGGCGAGTGACGGTGAGGCTCTTCGCCAGTTAGCGCTGGCAGGAGTAGGTTTGGCTCGTCTCGATGAATTCCAAGTGGTTGACGACATTGAATCAGGAAAACTTTTGCCGATACTGCAAGCCTTCAACCCTGGAGACATTGATCCCGTCCATGCGGTATTTCTCGGCCAAGGCACGCAGATGCCGTTACGGGTTCGTGTTTTTCTCGATTATTTGGTCGCGAACGTACAACTCAAAAGGCTGGAACATAGTCAGGAGCCTGATGAAAAGCGGATGGACGATGCTTGGTAAAACAGGTGTTTCGTAAATGCCCACCTGGCCACATATGCTCACTGGAGCGCCGCTTAGTCCGCAATGGGTCGTTTTTTCCCGTCACGACTGGCTGCAATGGGTCGGTAGTAGCCTGTAATGAAGCGCTGCTATCGACCCAAAGTGGACGGTCGGCAGTATTACCTACACTTACCTTTTTCTGACGGTTAGATGGATGGATAAGTACCTGAAGGTTAAATATTTGGTGCAAAATCAATGATAAAGTGCCTTTCGGACATTAGAGAAATAGAGCGTCGCATGAGTTTCGACATTATCATTTTGAGACCTACAGACCTGGGCATAAACGACTTGGCTGACGTAGAGAGTGTGGAGGATATTGGGCTTACCGCCTCTGTCAGCACTTCTCTGGATTTAGTATTCCCGGGATGTGCTCAAGGTGCATTTGCCATGGGTGATTATTACGTCTTTGAGTCAGTTCTGAGCGGAGACCCAGTCACTTCCATACACCTGACTCTCAGATATGGCAGTGCCTGGTGTGAATCAGCCTACGGTGAGTTTTTAGCGTCGCTTTCCAGGCTATGCCACCAGCTCCAATCTCAAGCCTATGCGGTGTCTGACAATTCGCGGATCGCCTCTTTTCTATAGGGAAGGTCGTTCTTGCCGATTGTCGTGATTTAACGCCCGCTCTTGGCCGACTCCCGCCCATAGTGAACGGCAGAGTTCGGTCAAGGTGGTCCCGAGAGCTATGCCAGCATAGGAAGCATGTCCATGTACATCGGACCTGAGAGATCACCTATCTCTCCGTCGTCAGCAACCAAGCAACCTACAGCGCCAGCGAATGACTCTTGGTCATGCGCTGGGATGTCCAAGCTGCAAATGATCCTGTAGCGGAACAGCCAGCCGCAGGCCACGCGACCGCACAGTTCTACCGTTTGATGATAGCCATAAACGGACAGGGGGCGGGCACCGTGGGCCTGCGCAAGGTTATATGCTGTACTGCTGCCGGTAGATTCGCCCTGGGAAAGTTCGTTGTTCATACGCACTTGAAATGGCTGGAATAGCAGTCGATTATCTACTCGTTTGGTTTGAATGTCTGAGCATCCGCTCTGAGTCGATTTCGGCCCTCGCGACAGGCAGAGATCGGCCAAAAGCGGACAGTTACGCAGGGTTAGCAGCTTTTCCTTGACGGCTGGAGGCGTCAAGGGCGTAGGAACGATTCAGACTCAACGTTTTGCAGCAGATGAATCAGTTCTCTCGATAATCAAAGGAAAGAAAAATCGAGGCCAGAAAACATTTAAACAACGGCGGCCTGACCCCGACTTCACTGTCACTTCTAGATTTTCTTCCTTTCGTTCCTCAACCGGGTAGACAAAAGCTACGGCAAGCGGTATTAAATTGCCATTACATACGCATAAGGATTTGTGATGAGTATCCCGTTAGCCGAATTGGCCAGAAGAATAAAACCAGAAAACACAGTCCTTTTTTTCGGAGCTGGCTCATCGCTTCCTTCCGGCGCACCATCTGTAAAGCTGTTAATCGATCGCATCTCCGAACGGTTCGACATAAATTCCCATGGATATTCACTGAGCGAAGTTGCGAGCTTGGCTGAGCAGAAAGATTGTCGTCGTGAAATGATTAAGACGTTGAGAAAATCTTTTGAGAAGCTTGTTCCAACAGGTAGTTTATTAAATCTACCACTTTACGGCTGGCGAAACATCTACACCACAAACTATGACTCATTGATCGAGCAGTCTTATGCTAGGCGCGACCAGCCACTATCAGTAATTTCTTCAAATTTTGACTTCACAACTCAACGTATTCCTGAAGCTACTAAGTTATTTAAGTTGCATGGAAGCATAGAGAAAGACGAGGTCGATGGCGTTCATAGCCGCATCATTATTTCTGAAAATGACTACGATCTAACCATGGAGTATAGGGAGTACCTGTATGACTCGCTGAAAATGGATTTGGCGGGGACTGACTTAGTCATTATAGGGTACTCATTGGCAGATGCTCATATTAAAGATTTGATATCTAAGTCATTAGACATTAATGCAAAAAGCCATATGCCAGCTACAATCAATTTAATCTTGTATACTCCAGACGAAAACCGTGCCCTACTGCATGAGCGGCGCGGTGTTAGGGTTTCATTTGGTAGTCTTGACGATTTTTTTGTCGAACTCCAGAGGAACACCAAAAGTGAAGCTATAACAAACAAGATCAATGATGACCCGCTTGATGTATTCTCGATGCTGCGCCCCGTAACCAGGGATGTTGCGCATGATATTACCAGTAGCATTAAAGATGCTAGCTCCATGTTTAATGGTTGGCCAGCTTCGTATGCGGACATTGCGGCAAATTTAACTTTCCGACGAACTCTTACCGATCTTCTTATGCCTCAACTGGAAAGTAATGAAAAGTTTATAACAATCGTCCTGGGCGCTAGTGGGACAGGTAAGTCCACACTGGCCAAGCAAGTTTTATACATGAAGTCCCAGCTTTCCATCTATGCGTGGGAACATAAAGCCGAGCATACGTTGCTCCCCTCCGCTTGGAGGGCGGTCGCTAATTATCTTAAAGGAAAAAACAAGACTGGGGTGTTGTTAGTTGATGATGCTCATAAGCATCTAGGCGATATCAGCTCTCTGATTGATCTGTTGGTGGCTGACAACATACAGAACCTGAAAATATTACTGATTTCATCTAGAAACCTATGGAATCCGAGAGTCAAAACCCCTAATTTTTTTAAATATGCTTCCCAGAATATTCTAAAAGGACTCGACCCGACAGAAGTAGAGGACTTACTAACTTTAGTAGATACAAACTCAGACCTTAAACCTCTCGTAGAGAACAGCTTTTCTGGATTTTCAAGGTCGGAAAGAAAGCGTAGATTAACCGTTCGTTGTGAGTCAGATACATTCGTATGTTTGAAAAATATTTTTGCTTCGGATAAATTCGACGACATTGTGCTGAGAGAGTTCGCATCACTAAACGAAAACCATCAAGAAATATACCGTTTAGTCGCTGCAATGGAAAGTTCAGGCATCATAGTTCATCGCCAGCTAGTTATGCGACTACTAGGAATTCCCGCCGGCCAAGTCACTGCATCTTTAGAGAACTTGGTTGACATTATTCATGAGTTCACTATAAGCAGTAAAGACGGAACTTACGGGTGGAAAGGACGGCATCCAGTAATTACTGACATTATAGCTCAATATAAAATGCCTGATGTTAAAGAGTATATAAGTCTGTTTGAGCGTGTCATAGATGGCATCGTTCCGACCTACGATGTTGAAATTCGTACCATCCGCCAGTTATGTGGTTATGAAAAAGGAATTGGTAGAATTGCAGACAAGCATGTGAGGAATAAACTTCTAAGAAAAATGATCTCAAAAGCGCCGGGTGAAAGAGTACCGCGCCATAGGTTGATTCGAAACCTTATCGATATAAATGAGATTGAAAAGGCAGATACAGAAATACGTCTTTTTGAAAATGATTTTAAAGCAGATGGCCCAGTTCACCGCTTTAAAATCATGCTTTTGTTAGCTCGCGCAGAGCGAACCCCTGGCATTTTAGATGAGGATAGAATTGCAATCCTTGAAAAAGCCAGGGCCTATGCAGCTAATGCTATAGATAGGTATAAAGATAACAAAGATTTTTTGCGCACATATTGTGATGTTGGTGTTGAAATTTTTAGACGAGGTAAAGATATGTCTGCATTCGACGACGCGATGGATAGGTTGAAGCTTGCGGAAGAGCGTGTTGGTGATCCAGATATAACCAGTATTATCATTCAATACCAAAGAAAGATATCTGGATACGATTATAGCCCCGCCGGGGAGTCCGAGGAATTACCAGCAGTAGACGAGTGAGTGTTGGCTCTGACGCCGAATTAACCCAGATGCTGAGATGTCACTGACCCAGCCTTATTCCTCGAAAACATTACCTGGGCAGGGTTTATGGTGCAGTCTTGTGTAGGCACGTGGATCAATTCGGTATCGGCCCCAACAGATTGTGGCAGCCATTCGCGACAGGCCGCTGCCGACCCAAAGCTGCCCTTCACGAAAGGCAGAAATTGGCGAGAAAAAAGCTTTCAGTAGCTCCGCGCTTAGCGCCACTTGAACAAGCTTGTCGGGGGGCAGTACACTTCGCTTTAACGCAGAAAAGGAACAAGTAAAACTTGAAAAAGCCAGAACGTTAACATGATTAAATCGATGCATGTTACCCCGTGACTCACATGAATATAAAGCGCGACAAAGCTCCCAAAGCCATCATCCAAAGATCACCTAAGCCAAGAATAAGCAATGGAAAATCTAAACCAGCTAATAGAAATCCTGAGGGAAAACTTTGAAACCTTATTCAGTGGTGCGGGAACGGAAGTCATTAAGCTATTGTTTCTGGTAATTGCCGGCGTTTTTGCTTGGATAAAGAAAAACACTATCGTAAGACTCATAAGCAACATGAGGAAAAAACACACACAACCGAACGAGCCGTCACCGCCACATGTATCTGCACCAACAAAAAACAAGTTAACCAAACCTATAATAAAAATTGAATGCACATCTTATGGTGGTACACGCGGCGTTTCGCAGTTTGCCCAATTCAAAATAACTAATCAAGGAGGCAGTGCTTACAATGTCGAAGTCTCTGGGGAGTGTCTGCCAAAAAAAATCTATCTCGGCGACATATTGAGACAGCGCAATAGAGATTTCAGGGTCGACTTAAGTCCGCATGATCACTGGGAGACACTAGACTTCCAAATACATTATCTCGACAGAGACGGAGATGAAGGTAGGCAAGGGCTTTGGCTTCGCTGGGAAATCGGGGGCAGAGGTTACGTAGTGCCCGAGTAATGGGCTCCATTTAAAACTTCAACAGCTCATTCTATGTAAGAGAAAAGTTGAAAGAATAATGGGCGCGGCCACTAGAACAGCTTGAACTCTCTATCCGCGACTATCTCGCGTAAACCCTTTGTCGCTGCGCTTGCTTGCGCCTCGCGACTGACAGCTAACGGCCAGAAGCTGCCGGTCACCAAGCGGTCGAGCGAAAAATAAATGACCAAGCCTTTAACAATGATGCCCTAATTCAGATCATTTCTGACGCAAACAGCCAGCCAAGGCTGTTTCTGCTTTACTAGTAGCTCTGTCGGTTGAGTGCGCGATACAACCCTCAGCGCGCACACCAAGCCCCCCGACTCAAACAATCAATAAAGTCGGAATAATGGGCACAGAAATACTTGGTCTTACCGTTGGGATGTCGCCTAGGAGGGTCTTGACAGAGTTTCAGCGCAATAACTGTCCAAATTTCAGAGCTCATGATCATTGGTTGCCCTAAGTCATGCATGACTCAAAAAAGACAAACCACAATTGCATCGTAATCTTACAAATCATGACGCTCCTGAACGGTAATTTTTTTGTTTGATCTTTTAGTGTGTTGTGCTTTCTATGGGCGTATGGGAAAATATGTCGAGCAAATTAACTCGGTCAAGTTAATAAAATCCGAATGGATTAATTTTGGTTAAGGACAAATAAATGAACTTTGCTGCTTTCACTGTTTTTCTGTACTTGTTCCTTCCTGCATTCGTAGGGTACGTGTTCTGGTTTATTGATAAACACAAGCCCGCAGCCTCAGAGATGATACCGATACTCGCAACTACGGTTTTCTGGGCTGGTGCTCTTGTTTGCGGTATTGGTGCCTTTAAAAATGGAGGCCCGGATGGTAAGGCGCTTTACGCCGTGTCCATTGCTGCTTTCACAGTAAGCCTTACAATCTATGGCGAAATGTTTAACAGCCTCCCGGATGATAAGGCAGAAGTAAAAATTGTACGTACTAAAATCAAAGCGGCAATAGCTATATTTCGCGCGCTATTGATCTTTGTATTTACAGTTGGATACTTTTACGCTTGAGAAATACACTCTAAATGACTTGATAAGTTGCTGCGCAGCACTAAAAAGCCCTGTGACGGGCTTTTTTTTCAACTTTAATTAATTGCAACTGTCTATCCGATACACACATAAATATGTTTAAAGTTTACTTTTTTATGCATTTTTGGCCTCCTGTTCCACGTCTATCGTGCTCAAATTTTTCTCATCATAGATAAATATATCGGTGTCGCCCTCGAACACCTTTGACACGCTTAGCGTAACTCTAAGCCTTGAGGCGAGAGTTATAGTTTCTCTCATGCGGTCGAAAATTGAGGAAGTGCAAAGCTGGCGGCACTAAAATATATTCGAGACTTTCCGCGCCCCTGGGTAAAACATTTTCCAGCTGCGCTGTTTATCCAGCCGATTTCTTTCTTCTTCTGAAATCAGAACAATAGCAAGATGCCTCTCAATCATATTTCCACATCTTAGATCATCTTGCCTTCTTGATACATTTTTATGCTTTGGTCATGGATGAGGACACATGGAACAATGTGCTCTCTATAGCTTCCAACCTTGCTTTCTTCCCAATGATCACGAAATATTTCTGCAGGTTTTTTATGGATCTCTGTTCTTTTCTGGCTGTGTATATTTAGTCATTTTGGTTGTCGTTTCACGCCTAATGCACGGAATGTTCGTGCTGTTGATGAGCCGTCATGCGCATTCTTATTTGTTCAGTTATGAAAAACCAGCTTCTTTAATTCGCTTATAGTTGGCATGGGGGTCATTCTGTGAATGATTCGGTGGCAGTTAGAGCAAACTACTGCCAGATCGAAAAGCTTTGTTTCAGTATTACGATCTGCCTTGTGTAGAGGGGTGAGGTGGTGGACTTCGCAGAATTTTTCACCATGTTTTCCGTATACCTCCTCAAAGTTGAAACCACAAACCTCACAGCAAAGTGCGCCAGTTTCGGCAAAAACCGTAGCTCTCTTCTTTTTGACGATAGTGCTGTTTCTCTCACGGCGGAAATGTGAAACTAATCGAGGGTTCCCCTCTGATCCAAATGCTTCCGCATCCACGTCTGGCAATCTATCGGGCCGAGAGTCACGCTCAACTAGGAGAAGGACCTTATCGACTAACTCTGCGCTTTCCGGTTTGTCTGCGTACCAGATATTGCTTTGACCAATGCCTCCTTTCACCGCGCGTGGGATCATGAACTCGCGTTCGTAAGTAGGCAGTAGCCTGACATCACTCGCAGATGCTGAAATTCGATAGACTTTTATTCCATTTTTTTTGTGGATTTTTGGTGGCTTGCTAATCCGCTGAAGTTCGCGATAAACAGTGGCGTTGGTGTACCAGCCCACCACTGCTGTGCCACCACTTTCGGGGCCGGCAGTCCATATAACAGTAACGCCATCTACAAATTCTTCGCCCTTTTTGGCACCCAATTTTTCGATATTAATGCGGCCGGTAGGCTGGACGTACCCATAGATTTTTCCATTTGCATTGGTGAAGTTACAGACCTCATGCCCAATCGAATCATTATTGTACGAGCCGCCGCGCTGGATCGAGTCACCATCAATGCCGTCGTAGCGCTCCATCCAACCAATATTGCAAAATAGTATCGGCATAAATGTCCTTGGTATTTAAGTTTATTGCTAATAAGCAGACTGTGGTGCGTGAAACGTGCTGCTAGCCAGAATAACGATTTTAATCACCGTTCAGGCAGTCATTGACTTTTTTTGTGGCGCTCGATGTATAGGGGGGCGCTGCATGCGAAGTTACGGCAGTTATGTGCCATAGCGGCAAGTCTCTTTTGCGTGGTGGATTAACCAAACGTTGAGATTAGCGTGAAGCCGGGAGCTGAAACAACCGGGTTGGTCCCCATAGGTGAAATTTACCGTATGGAAGGAGTAGTAGATCCATCTTTATGAACGTCTTCTATTGGCCGTTTTCTGCCTTTACGGCACGAGGCACGCATGACTGACTCCCAAGGCGGTAGGCCGGTAGTCTGTCAGACATTATCACTCTGTCGATCTCGGCCATTGTGCCACCCTGCCAGCTTCTGCATCAAGAATGCAGGTCGCCCCGTCAATCTCATTCAGCCTGGGCCTCTAAAACTTATCAGCCCTCAATCACAAGCACTGGTTTTTCATTGCAAATAATGTCTATCCACTCATCTGTGACAATTGCCAAATGAAAAATCGGATCATCTTTATAGATATCAAGTGAATCATTATGCAGCCACGCTAAAAAATCTGAATTCTCGACTAAAAAGAATGAGGTTTCGATTTCACTGGGAATCAGCTGCAACGAAACCAGCCTCATGCTCTCGTTTGCTATGCGTATTGAGGTGGGAAGTTGAATGAAGTCTAAATAAAGTCTTCTACCTGAACTTCCTGACTCTTTAAGATGAACGCGCATGCCGCTGTCATAGGTGATTCGTTCGAAGATTACTCTACCTAAAGCAGGCACGCCTAATGCACTCCATGGATGGAATATTTGTATATTCATGTCAGCATCCTTTTGTCTTAGTGTAACTTATAACCGGCTATTTTTCCGTCAGGTCGTTGTATTTCTATGGTTGGCCGACCGTTGCTGCTATTGGGGCGAATAAGAGCTCGCCTACCGTCTTCTAAATTCCGTACACGTACACCGTTACCATTGCCTACCACATGTGAGGGATTCATGCAGGCAAAATATTTGTTGGCTTCATCCAAGCCGCAAAGTATTAGCGACTGACAACATGCCTGTCCAGTGACTGCTTCTGGCCGAAAGCAGACCGGCAATTAACCATCCCCCTCACCGCACAACAAACCCCCTAACCGCCCCAATCACCTCCCCCGGCGCCTCCTCCATCAACCAATGCCCCGCCCCCGGCACCACCAACTCCGTCACATCATCCGCCGCATTCCGCATCACAATCGCCTCATTCCCCCCAAACGACTTCTCCCCCCCAATCGCCAGCACCGGCATGGTCAGCTTGGTTTTCATCGACGCCTCATTGTCCACCGCGTCCTGGCGAATACTCCTGAACTGCGCAAACGCCGCCCGCATGCTGCCTGGCCGGGCATACAGTTTGGCGTAGTGCTGGCGGGTGCCTTCGTCGACTTTGCTGGGGTCGCCGGCGAATTCGTTCCAGAAGCGGTCGAGGTAGATGCGTTCGCGGCCGGCTACCAGGCGTTCGGCGTCGGGGCCGCCGAAGTCGAAGTGCCAGAGCATGGGTGAGCGAACGATGTCGTTCCAGGGTGGGATGCCGGGTATGGGGGCGTCCATTACGATGAGTCGGTCGGTCAGTTGCGGGTAGCGGGAGGCGTAGGCAAAGGCGACCATGGTGCCGATGTCGTGGCCGACGACCACGGCGTGTTCGATGCCCAGCGCGGCCAGTACGCCGCGTACGTCGCCGGCCTGGGTTTTCTTGTCGTAGCCGCCTTGGGGAATGGACGACAGGCCGAGGCCGCGCAGGTCGGGTACGACGACGGTGTGGTCCTTGGCCAGGTCGGCAGCCAGGGGTGCCCACATGTCGCCGGTGTCGCCGAAGCCGTGCAGCAACACCACGGCGGGGCCTTTGCCGCCGACGCGCACGTGGAGGGTGGCGCCGTCTACCGCGATGTCTTTGGTTTGGAACGACGCGGGGAATGGCGTTACGTCGGCGTGGGCCGGGACGCTCGCGGTGGCAAGCAGGGCAGCAAGCAGCAGGGCTCGGATCATCGCGGCGTCTCCAGGGAGTTTGGTGGGTGGAGCGTAGACCGGTTTTATGGATTCGGCGGGGGATGTTCAGCCACCGGATTTCAGGTAATCATGCGCGACCAAAATCAAGGACGATAACAACAATGAAAACCGCTCTCCGCGCCCTGTTTCTGCTGTGCCTGACCACCCCCGCCTTCGCCGCCGAAAGCCCCATCGGCTTCCAGAGCAGCACCCTGCCTGACGCGAAAAATAGCCGCCCGCTGGAGCTGACCGTCTGGTACCCCACCGCCACCAGCGCCAAGCCTGAGCTGATCGCCGACAACGCGGTGTTCGTCGGCGCGCTCGCCGTGCGCAATGCGCCGGCGGCCAGTGGCGAGCATCCGCTGGTGGTGGTGTCTCACGGTTACGGCGGCAATTGGGGCAAGCAGGCGTGGCTGGCGAGTGCGTTGGCGCATCAGGGTTTTATCGTGGCGGCGGTCAACCATCCGGGCACTACGACCAAGGACCGCAACCCGCAAGCCGCCGCGCAGTTATGGCAGCGGCCGGCCGACTTGAGCCGCGCCATCGACGCGGTGCTCGCGCAGCCCAAGCTGTTTGGCGCGGTGGCGAGCCAGCGGATTGCTGCGATTGGCCATTCCCTCGGCGGCTGGACCGTGCTGGAAATCGGCGGTGCGCGCTTCGACCCGGACCACTTCGCCCAGGACTGCAGCGTGCACCCCAAGCTCGGCGGTTGCATCGGCTACAACGAGATGAACCCGGCCGCCACGCCCGAAGGCAAGGCCAAGCTGGCAACGGACTTGAGCGACAAACGCGTAACCGCCATCGTGGCCTTGGACCTGGGCCTGTCGCGCGGCTTCACCGACGCCAGCCTGGCCGCGCTGCCGGTGCCGGCGCTGGTGATTGCAGGGGGTGTGTACACGCAGGACATGGACCCGCAGTTGGAGTCGGCCCATATGGTCAAGCGCCTGCCCAAGGCCTCGACGCAGTATGTGGAAATCCCTGACGCGACCCACTTCAGCTTTATGTCGATCTGCAAACCGGGGGCGGTGGCGTTGATTGAAGAGAGTTCGCCGGGCGATGGCATGATTTGCCGGGATGGCGAGGGTGCACGGCAACGGGGGGAGATTCAGCAGCAGGTGATTGGATTGATCACCGGGTTTCTGGGAAGGACAGCTCGTGATTAAAAAAACGCCACGCCAAAACGTATCGAATACGATGCATAAATGATGAATATCCCAAAAATGCACCGTATAGGATGCAGTTAGAACGTGACGAACCTTCTCTTTATCTGCAGCCGCAACCAATGGCGCAGCCCTACCGCAGAAGCCATTTGGCGCCGTCGCCCTGGCTTCAATGCGCGCTCAGCAGGCACCAGCCCGAATGCGCGTAGAACCATTGGAGCTGCGGATATTCGCTGGGCGGATGTCATTTTCGTCATGGAACATAAACACCTCCACCGCCTGAAGGGAGAGTTCGCGCGGTTGCTTGAGCACAAGCCGCTGCACTGTCTGGATATTCCGGATGACTATCGCTACATGGACCCTGAACTGGTGATGGTGCTCGAAGACAGCGTTGCGCCCTACCTGAACCCGTAGGCGTCAAACACTGACGCGTCTATCTACAAGGCCCGGCCGCCTCACAGCGCCGGGCCTTTTTACCGCTCAATCAAAACGGCTTGGTCGGCAAATACTTGCCATCCAGGGTGATTACCGCACGCGAGCCGCCTTCCGAGTCTTCCACCTTTTTGATATCCAGTTTGAAGTTGATCGCGCTGATGATGCCGTCGCCAAACTTTTCGTGCACCAGTGCTTTGAGGGTGGTGCCGTACACCTGCAGCATTTCGTAGAACCTGTAAATGGTCGGGTCGGTCGGCACGCCGTTGCCGAGGCTGCCGCGCAGGGGGATGGTTTGCAGCAAGGCCACGGCGTCGGCGTCGAGGCCCAGGGTGTCGGCGACGGCTTGGGCGGCGTTGGCCGGCAGTGGGTGTTGGCCGAGCAAGGCGGCGGTGACGAAGGCTTCGGACAGGCCGGTGCCTTCGGTGATCTGGGCGAAGGACAGGTCTTTGCGGGCCTTGGCCAACAGGATGATGTCGGTCAGGGCCAGGCGTGAGGTTTGGCTGATTTGGGACTGGATCATGGGGTTATCTCCGTGGGTAAAAGTACCGGGGTTAGTGCGAAACGGCGCGTACGCTAGGGTGACTGGCCAGGGCTACGAATTTTCCGGTGCGGCCATCGAAGGCTTCGATGCAACCACTTTCGATGTCGTACACCCAGCCGTGCAGCGCCACGCGTTTTTCTTCGAGGGCCAGGCGCACCGAGGGGTGGGTCTGGATGTTGGCCAATTGCGCAATCACGTTTTCGCGCACCATTGAGGCGACCTTGGCCTGCGGGCTCGCATGCTGGCGGGCCTCGTTGACCACGCGGCCGGAGTCGGCGTAGCGCAGCCAGCCGGCCACGGCGGGCATGTGGTCCAGGCATGTGCAGCTGGCGATGGCGGTCATGGCGCCGCAATCGGAATGGCCGCAGATCACGATGTCACTCACCTGCAAGGCCGCCACCGCATACTCCACCGAGGCCGACACCCCGCCCGGCTCCGGCCCGTAGGACGGCACAATGTTGCCGGCGTTGCGGATCACGAACAGGTCGCCGGGCTCGCGCTGCGTCACCAGTTCCGGCACCAGGCGGCTGTCGGAGCAGGAGATGAACAGCGCCCTTGGGCTCTGCTGGTTGGCCAGGTCTTTGAACAGGCCGGCACGCTCGGGAAAGGCGTTGCGCTGGAACTTGAGAAAACCGTCGATGATGTCTTGCATGGGGTGGCTCCTTTGAATCGCGATGCGATGGAGCCAAGGTTACGCAGCCCGCTTGATAAGGTAAAAGTCTGATATATGATCAACCCCATCAGATAACCTTATGGCTGCCGACATGCTTGCACGACATATCCAGTACTTTCTCGCCGTGGCGCAACACCAGGGTTTCACCAAGGCGGCGGCGGCTCTGCATGTGTCGCAGCCGGCGCTGTCGCAGCAAGTGCGGCAGTTGGAGGAGAGCCTGGGCGCGCAGTTGTTCGATCGCTCCGGGCGCAAGACCTGCCTGACCGATGCCGGTGAGGTTTACCTACGTTATGCACTGCGGGCTGCGCAGGCATTGCAGGAAGGTCAACGTGCGATTCATGACGTGGCGGATTTGAGCCGCGGCGCCTTACGCATCGCCGTCACGCCGACCTTCACCACCTACCTGGTCGGGCCGCTGGTTGAAGCCTTTCATCATCGTTATCCGAACATCACGCTGAACGTGCGCGAACTCGCCCAGGAACACATGGAGCAGCAGTTGCTGGCCGACGAACTGGACGTGGGCATCGCGTTTGACCAGGCCCACGCCCAGGACATCGACGCCACGCCGCTGCTGGTGGAAACCCTGGCGCTGGTGGTCGGACGACAGCATCCACTGGCTGCGGAGCCAGCCATTGGGCTGCAGGCGCTGAACGCCGAGTCGCTGATTCTGCTGAGCCGCGAGTTCGCCACCCGCGAGCAGATTGATCGCTACTGCAACCAGCACGGCATCCGCCCGCACGTGGTGATGGAGGCCAATGTGATCGGCGCGCTGCTGGAGGTGGTGCGCAGGACCACCTTGTCGACGCTGCTGCCCGCCGCCATTGCCCAGGCGCACCCGGAATTAGTGGCGATTGAGCTGGGGCCGCAGCGCTTGCAGCGCACGGCGGTGTTGATGCAGCGCCAAGGGGCTTACCGGTCGGCGGCGGCGCGGGTGTTTATTGAGGTGGCGAGGGAAGTCGGCGCAACGTTGGGCCCGTCACATCGATAGCACTGATGATTACTATCGAACCGCCGGCCTATAGCGTCTGCCAACCCGCTTCCTATAATCGCCTCCCCTTTCTTCCTTGCTGCCTGTTGTTGCGGCGGCATTCCTCGTGGAATCCAACACATGCCAAGTGTCAGCCAGGCCTCCAGCGGCCGCCCTGAACATAATCAACAAAGCGTCAAACAGCAGTGGTTGGCGATCCTTTCGGTGGCCGTGGGTGCCTTCGCCCTGGTAACCAGCGAATTCCTGCCGGTGGGGGTGCTCAACGACGTCGCCAGCGACCTCGGCATCAGCGCCGGCCACGCCGGCCTGATGGTGACCCTGCCGGGCATCATGGCCGCCCTCGCCGCCCCGTTGCTGTCGGTGTTCATTGGTGCCATGGACCGTCGTTACCTGCTGATCGGCCTGACGCTGATCATGATCATCGCCAACGCCGTGGTGGCCTACGCCAGCGACTTCAACCTGTTGTTGTTCGGGCGCGTATTGCTCGGCATCAGCATCGGCGGTTTCTGGGCCACGGCCATTGCCCTCAGCGGGCGCCTTGCGCCAAAGGGGGTGGGCGTCGCGAAGGCCACCTCGATCATCATGATGGGCGTGACCCTGGCCACCGTACTCGGCGTGCCCGTCGGCACCTGGCTCAGTGGTTTGATGGGCTGGCGCATGACCTTCCTGGTCACTGCGCTGGTGGGCGTGCCGGTGCTGCTGGCCCAGGTGTTTTTGCTGCCGCAGCTCAAGCCGGAAAAAGCGATTCGCGTCAGTGACCTGCCGGCGTTGTTTATCAACCCACAGGCGCGGGTCGGCTTGATCGCGGTGTTGTTGATCGGCCTCGCGCACTTTGCGGCGTACACCTATGTGGCGCCGTTCTTCAAAAACAGCTCCGGTTTCGATGGCCCGACCATTGGCTCGCTGCTGTTGCTGTATGGCGTGGCCGGGGTGATGGGCAACGTGTTCGCCGGTTTCGCCGCCAACCGCAGCGTGCGTCACACCCTGCTGCTGGTGGCCTTGATGATCGGCACCAGCACCGCGCTGTTCCCGCACTTCGCCACCGGCATGACCGGCGCGGCGATGCTGATCGCACTTTGGGGCTTTGCCTTCGGCGCGTTCCCGGCCTGCGCGAGCATCTGGATGTTTGTGGTGGCGCCCAAGGATGTCGAGCGCGGCATGCCGCTGTTTGTCGCGCTGTTCCAGGTGATTATTGCGCTGGGCTCGTTCTTCGGCGGGCAGATCGTCGACCAGATGGGCAGCGCAGTGCTGCTGAGCCTGGCCACAGCCCTGGTCGGCTGCGGGTTTGTGACGGTGCTGGTGCTGGGGCGCAACGTGAGTAACAGCTTGGCGGCGCAGCCGGGCTAGAGCTCTGAGCGGGCGCGAGCTGGTATGATTCGCGCCTGCACTCCCCAGGTAAGCAACCATGAACCGCCAGAAAAAACTTCAACAGCTCTTCAAGGCCAAAGCCAAGAAAGCCAGCGCCAAATTGGCGCCGAAAAGCAAAGACAAATACATCAGCAAAGCCGACCGCGCCAAGCTCGACGCCGAGGCGGACCAGGCCTCAACCCACGACGCCGACACGGCTGGCTGAAGGCGTCCCCGCCTCGTACTTGCCCCAGATCCGCCGCAGGTGCCGCGCCGAGCCGAAGCCTGCGCGTTCAGCCACGGTTTCCATATCCAACGTCGACTCACCGAGTAACTCACGGGCTACGGTCAACCGCAGTTGGTGCAGGTAATCGAGCGGGCTGATCCCCACGTGTTCATGGAACAAGCGCGCCAAGTGGCGGCTACTGGTGCACGCCAGGCTCGCCATGCGGGTCACGCTCCAGGCTTCGCAGGGGGCGGCAGCGATTGCATCCTGCACCCGATGCACCGCCGGATGCAGGTGATTGCGCCCAGTGATCCAGGGCGACAGCTGCGGGTCGGCGCCGCTGCGGCGCATGTACACCACCATATCCCGCGCCACGGCGCAGGCCAGCCGTGGCCCGGCCAGTTCGGCGACCAGCTGCAGCATCAGGTCGATGCCCGCCGTGACGCCTGCGCTGCAACTGACCGGGCCGTCGGTGACGTACAGGCGGTTTTCCAACACTCGGGCCTTGGGCGCAATGGCTTGCAAGGTCGCGCACAACGCATGGTGAGTGGTGCACTGACGCCCATCCAACAGGCCGGCCCTGGCCGCACTCAAAGCCCCCGCACACACGCACACCAGCCGTTCGCCGGAGGGCGCGAATACGTTTTGCAGCCACTCGGTGAGCCTGTCGCTGGCCGATTGGAAGGCCTGGCGCTGGGCCTTTGTCGCCTTCGACGTGGAGCCCACCAACACCACCAGGCTGCCGGGCTTGAGGATTTCGGGCAGTGGCGCCAACCCGTTCAGCGGCAAGCCGATGGACGTTTGCAGCGCCGCCACCGGGCTGACGTACTGCAAGTCAAACGCGATAGCCGCCGGGTCGTCGACTTGGGCCGCAAGGCGCAACACTTCGGCGGGGCCGGCCAGGTCCAGCATCAGCGCGTTGGGCAGCAGCACGAACAATACCGGCAGGCTCACGGGTTCACGCCGCCAACGCCTGGGCGACCGTAACGATGCGCGCAAAGCGCTCATCCAGCACCAGTTCGGTACGCTCGCGAATCTCGGCCGCGGTGAAGACTCTACCCGTGCGCCCGAGGGTCATGGCAAAGGTCAGCGTGGCCTCGCTGACGAAATCCACGCTGAAACCGCTGTCTGCCGCCTGCCGCGTGGTGGTTTCGCAGCACTGCTCGGTGCGGATGCCGCTGACGATCAGTTGGGTCACGCCCATCTCCGTGAGCCGGGCGGCCAGGGGCGTGCCGGCGAAGGCGCTGTGGAAGCGCTTGTGAATGATCAGCTCGGGGTTAATCGACAATTCGCTCAAGGTGCTGACGTTGCCCGAGGCCAACGAGAAGTGCCCCTGGTCTTCAACGTGGAAGACTTGTATCACCGGGATGCCCTGCTGAACACACCCATCGATCAGCGCCTGTTGTTTTTCCAGGTACGCCGGCAGGTCAGTTTCGGACCAGTAGGTGGAATGACGGAATGACTGTTGGGCATCGATGACGATAAGGGCTTTGCGGCTCATGACAGCTCCTGTGGCTTGCATCTAAAGGGTCGATGCAAGCCATGCTAGGCCGCCAGGCAGTTGAGCAACAGGCTCACCCCGGACCACTTGAGGACGGATTCGGACAGGTTCAGCAACCGCTCAACGCCACCTGCGGCCGCTCGCCGGCAAAGAAAAACGGCCGCAAACGCACGCCCACGCTGTTGCCGATAAACGCCGCCACCAGCCACACCCAGCCATGCAGGCTGCCCGAGGCGATGCCGCTGAAGTACGCGCCGATATTGCAGCCGTAGGCCAGGCGCGAGCCATAACCCAGCAACAGGCCACCGATCACCGCCGCCACCAGCGAGCGCGCGGGTATGTTAAGGCTCGGCGCAAAACGCCCGGCCAGGCCGGCGGCCAGCAGCGCACCGAGGACGATGCCGATGTCCATGACGCTGGTGATGTCTTCCCACACCGGCGCAGCCAGCGCCTTGGCATTGCCGGGCATCTGCCAGAATGCCCAGCTGGCCACATCCACACCCAGGCCGCTGGCGACTTTGGCGCCCCACAAGGCGAACGCCGAGGTGATGCCCCACGGGCGCCCGGCCAGCGCCAGGGTGGCGTAGTTGAGCAGCGCCAGGCCAATCGCGCCCCATACCAACGGCCACGGGCCGCGCAGGAAACGGCGCAGGCCTTGGTGCTCGCTGGTCACGCCGGCTTCGAGCTGGCCGTGACGGCCCTTCTCCAAACGCACGGTGACGGCGGCGATCAGGCCGAACACCGCCAGGCTCAGGAGCAACGCCGGCACCACGCCGAAGCTCTTGACGATGGACACCGCCGGGAATGCCGGCAGTGCAAACCACCAGTCAACGTGGTGCGTGGCGATCAGCGAACCGCAGATAAAGAACAACAGCGTCACCAGCATGCGCGCATTGCCGCCGCCCACGGTGAACAGCGTGCCCGACGCACACCCGCCGCCCAACTGCATGCCGATGCCGAAAATAAACGCCCCAAACACCACCGACACCCCGGCTGGCGCGACCAGCCCGACCACCGGCTGCCCGAACAGCGTGCCCGCCCCCAGCGCCGGGAAAAACAGCAGCACCGCCACCGCCAGCATGACCATCTGCGCACGCAGGCCGGCGCCGCGCCGATCCTTGATAAACACCCGCCAGGCCGAGGTGAAACCGAAGGCGGCGTGGTAGAGGGTCAAGCCCAGCGCGGCGCCGACTATCAGCAACAGCACTTGGCGCGAACCGACGCTGTTGTGCAGGAACAGGGCGCCAAGCACCAGGATAATAAAAGCCACCAGCGGCGCGACGGGCTTGCGCGCGGGGGCGATAGGCAAAGAGGTGCTCATGGGGTATCCCGGTTCGTTTGAAGAAGGTTGATTGCGAGGGCCGCGAGTATAAACCCAGAGGGCAACGATCGGGCCCGCCCACCGCAAGATCAGCTGCGCCCCACCGACCCCGACACCGGAAGTTTGCCCAGCAACTTGAGCCCGGTGGTTTTCACAAAGGTGTCGTAGTCCATCGGTTTCTGGATACGGGTTTCGGCGTTGGGCAGCACGTAGGCCCAGGCGCGCTGCGACGAGGCGTCGTATACCAGCTTGAACAGGCGCGTCGGCACCCACACCTGATTGTCGCCGATGGTGGCGTGGCCCGCATCAAACAGCGGGCCGGTAAACACGTACACATCGCCGCCGGCGCGTACGGCGAATTTGCGCACATCGGCCTCGACCTTGCTCCAGATCTTGCGGTTGTTGGTGGGGTCTTGCGGCACCATGTTCGACAGCGCAAAAGACTGCGCCATGGCGTGGGCGTTCGGCGCGTCAGCAGCCGGGGCCTGGTGGCCACGGTCCACGGCCGGGTGCTGGCTGCGGTAGTCGTTCAACTCGGCGCGCCCCGCCTTGGGAATGCGTGGGTCGGGGTAGAACTGGTTGGTGCGCTCCTCGCCTTTGGCATCCCGCAATTGCGCGGCGTTCAGACGCTCGACCACCACCAGCGGGGTCTTGCTGGCTTGCGAGTACAGCACCGCAAAGGTGTCGGAACACAGGGCCAGGGGTTTCATGTTGGCCGGCACGGTGGCGATGTTGATCGGGGTTCTGGCGGGGAAGAGTTCAGCGCAGCCGTCAAACGAGGCGCGTTGCTGCGTGGGGGTATAAGGGTTTGCCAGGCTGCGGGCGTCGACGGCGGTGGGAAGCAAAACAAGGGCGGACAGCCCGACTGCAATAGTGCGTAGGTACATGCTTTAGATCTTATGGTGAGGGTAAACAGACAAGCGCGAATGATCGTGCGGGGCGTATGGACCCTGATAAGCCTGTTTGGTGCCGCGACGCGCAGGGATAAGGTTGAACTCTCCTACATCTGAGGTCTCAGAAACCTACATCCTCGGGAGAACTTTATGACCCAAACCGCATTAGTCGTCGGCGCCAGCGGCATCGTTGGCAGCGCCATCACCCAGTTACTGCTCGACAACAGCTGGCAGGTCGCCGCGCTTTCCCGTCAACCGTCGCAGGTGCCGGGGGTGATCCCGGTGGCCGCCGACCTCCAGGACCCCGCGTCCTTGAAACAGGCTTTGGCCGAGCTGAAACCCACCCACGTGTTCATCACCACCTGGTCGCGCCAGGCCACCGAAGCCGAAAATATCCGCGTGAACGCCGCGATGGTGCGCAATGTACTCGACGCCGTGCGCCCGGCCGGCAGCGTGCAGCACGTAGCGCTGGTCACCGGTTTGAAGCACTACCTCGGCCCGTTCGAAAACTACGGCAAGGGCAGCCTGCCGAAAACGCCGTTCCGCGAAGATCAAGGTCGCCTGGATGTGGAAAACTTCTACTACGCCCAGGAAGACGAAGTGTTCGCCGCCGCGCAAAAGGATGGCTTCACCTGGAGCGTGCACCGCCCGCATACCGTCACCGGCGTGGCCGTGGGCAATGCGATGAACATGGCGACCACCCTGGCCGTCTACGCCAGTATCTGCAAGCACACCGGCCGCCCGTTTGTGTTCCCGGGCTCGCGTGTGCAGTGGGACAGCCTCACTGACATGACCGATGCGCGGCAACTGGCCAAGCAACAATTGTGGGCCGCCACCACACCGGCTGCGGCCAACCAGGCGTTCAATATCACCAATGGCGACGTGTTCCGCTGGAACTGGATGTGGGGCCGGATCGCCGCGTACTTCGACCTCACGCCGGCGGACTTCCCGGCCACGCCTGCGCCGCTTGAAACCCAGATGGCCGACGATCAGGCCGCATGGAGCCAGCTCACCGCGCAGCACGCGCTGAAAGAAGCCGACATAAAACGACTGGTTTCGCCCTGGCACACGGACGCCGACCTGGGGCGGCCCATCGAGGTAGTCACCGACATGTCCAAGAGCCGGGCGCTGGGTTTCACCGCCTACCAGGCTAGCGACCAGGCATTTTTCGATGTGTTCGATCAGTTGCGGGCTACACGCCTGATCCCTTGATGCTGCTGGCCGCCCTCGCCACAAAAGCCGGTTTAATGGCCGCTCGCGGCGGGTTTTTCAGACCCTCGCGGGCCGGGTTTGAAGGCATGGGCACGCGCACTCCAGGCAATCACTAACGCCACACCCACCAACCCGAGCATCGCCCAGGGAAACGCCGCCACCCCCCAACTATCCAGCAACACCCCGCCCACCACGCCGCTGCCGGCGATTGCGCAGTTCCACGCCACCACGTTCAGCGACAACGCCACATCCGCGCCCTCGCCCGCCGCGTCGGCCAGGGCGGTTTGCAGCAGGGTCGCGGCGCCGCCGAAGGTCAGGCCCCAGACCGCCACGCCGAGGTAGATCACCTGCGGCACCTTGCCGAGCACGCCAAACACCACGCTCACGGCGGCAAACGCCACCAGGCTGACCAGCACGGTGTTACGCAACAACGGCTCGACCAGCTTGGCCGTCATCCAGATGCCTGCCAACGCCGCAACCCCGAACACCAGCAACACCAGGTCCACACGCTCGGCCAGGCCGGCCGGCGCCACGAACGGGGCGATGTAGGTATAGAGAATGTTGTGGGCCAGCATCCAGCTGACCACCACCGCCAGCACCGGGCGCACCCCGGGGGTGGTCAACACGCTGCGCAGTGACAAGCGTTGATGCGCGGGCTGCGGCGCGTAGTCCGGGACTTTCACCAGCACCCAGGCAATCAGCACCAGACTCACGGCCGACATCAAGCCAAAGGTGGTGCGCCAACCGACCAGCCCGCCGAGCCAGGTGCCCAGCGGCACGCCCAACGACAGCGCAATCGGCGTGCCGACCATCGCCAACGCCAGCGCCTTGCCCTGTTGATGCGGTGCAACCATGCGCCGCGCGTAACCGGCCAGCAGGCTCCAGGCCAACCCCGCAGCCACACCGGCAAAAAACCGCGCCACCAGGGTTACGCCATAGTGCGACGACAACGCCGTGATCGAGTTGAACAGCAGAAAGCCAACGATGGTCAGCAGCAACACATTGCGCCGGCGCCAGCCACGGGTGGCGATCGTCATGGGGATCACCGCCAGCACCGAGCCCAGCGCGTAAGCGGTGACCATCTGCCCGGCCATCGACGGCGAAATCGCCAGGCCGTCGCTGATCAGCGGCAACAGGCCGGCGGGCAGGGTTTCGGTAACGATGCAGATAAAACCGGTCATGGCCAGCGCCAGCAAGGCGCCGATGGGCAGGCGCTCGGATGAGGCCGATAAAGTGAGTGAGGGGGTCACGGGAAACTCCTTGGGCAAGACTTAAGTACTGATCGATACAAATGTTGCAGGCAAGCAGCACGCGTTGTCAACGACTTATGTATCGACTAGTATCTATCTCGTTTTCACAGGAGATCAGCCATGGCACAAATGGGCCGCCCCCGTAATTTCGACCGCGACCAAGCGGTAGACCAGGCCTTGCACCTGTTCTGGCAGCACGGCTACGACGCCACGTCCCTGGCCCAGCTCAAGGCCGGCTTGGGCGGCGGCATCTCCGCGCCGAGTTTCTACGCGGCATTCGGCTCCAAGGAGGCGCTGTTCGATGAATGTGTGCAGCGCTACCTGGCGACCTACGCCCAAGTCACCGAATGCCTGTGGGACGACAGCCTGCCACCGCGTCAGGCCATCGAAACCGCGTTGCGCCAGTCGACCCGCATGCAGTGTGAAGACGGGCACCCCAAGGGCTGCATGGTCGCGCTGGGCGTGATGAGCGCGCCAAGCCCGGAGAATGCGCGGGTGGCGGACGGCTTGACGCAATCGCGGCTGCGTACGCGAGCCGGGATCGTCGCGTGTGTGGAGCGCGCAGTGCGGCTGGGCCAGTTGCCGCCGCAGACGCAGCCGGCGGTGATGGCGAGCGTGTTCGACAGCTTTTTGCAGGGGGTTTCGCTACTCGCCCGCGATGGCGTGCCCCAGGCCACCCTCGATGCGGCGATCAGCCAGTTGCTGCTGGTCTGGGACATCAGCGCTTCGACCGTCGCCCCCGGCGCCCACACCCGGCACATTTGAGCCGGGCTGTTATCGGCTCAGCCAATGCATGCCTGCGAATTATCGATTTGAGCCTTTGTTGAAGCGCGCCGACTATGGGGCCACTTCCAACAACAAAAACAAAGGACTCGCCATGACTGCCCGATTTCACAACCCCGTAGACACACGTTTCGGCTGGGGTAGCCTGCTCGAGCTGGCCGACATCACCCAAGGCCAGACCGTGGCTCTGGTGACGTTTCCCGAAGCCCGGGGCCTGGGGCTGGTGGAACGCATCCAGGACCTGCTCGGCGACCGCCTGGTGTACGTGATTGAAGACGTGCAACCCAACCCGGACGTGGCGCAACTGCGCGACACCTATGAGCGGTTCTGGCAGGCCGCCGGCGACTGCGACGCGGTGATTGCAGTGGGCGGGGGCAGCGCAATCGACACCGCCAAGGCGCTGATCGTCGGCACCGAGTCGGGCCGTTTCGATGAGTTGCTGGCCTTGCTGGCCACAGGCAAACCTTTTATTCCGGCACGCAGCAAGGTGCTGATTGCCGCCCCCACCACGGCTGGCACCGGCAGTGAAGTCACGCCATGGGCCACCCTCTGGGATTCGGCGAACCTGAAGAAATACTCGCTGCACCTGGAATGCACCTGGCCGTCGGTGGCGATCATCGACCCGCAGTTGATGCTGACCGTGCCCGGCGGCGTTACCGTTTCCACCGGGCTGGACGCCTTGTCTCATGCGCTGGAATCGGTGTGGAACATCAACGCCAACCCGATCTCGGACACCTTCGCGATCTCGGCCATCGAAGACATCCTCGAATGCCTGCCGCCGCTGCGTCGCGACCTGTCCAACCCAGAGCTGCGCTCGCGTATGGCGTTGGCGGCGCTTAAAGCCGGATTGGCGTTCTCCAACACCAAGACCGCCCTAGCCCACTCCATCTCCTACGAAATGACCCTGCACTACGGCCTGCCCCATGGCATCGCCTGCTCGTTCACGTTGCCGCTGGTACTGGGCCTGGCCTGGGGCCGCCATCCTGCACGCGACCGCACCTTGCAGCGCATTTTCGGCAGCGACCTGCAGCAGGCCCAAGCCAGGCTGCGTGACTTCCTGCACAGCCTGGAGGTGAAAACTGAGTTTGCCGACTACGGTGTAACGGCCACCAAGGCCGAAGCCATGATCACCTTCGCCCTGCAGGGTGCGCGCGGCAAAAACTTCATCGGTGCCCACGCGCCCTGAAACATGCCGCTGTGCCACCGCGACGATTTCCTGCCGCACCCTCGCAAGAGTGCACCCGCCGATGCCCATCGACGGGACCGAACAATAAAAAGGAAAAGATCATGAACCGTGCCCAAGCCTTGCCTGGCCTTACCGTGCAAACCGCATCCTTTCGCGTCGCCCAGTGGCGCATGCTGCTGGCGGCGATGTTCTGCTACCTGTTTTTCTACACCGGCCGACAAACCTTCGGCTTCGCCATCCCCGGCATCCAGGCCGAGTTCGGCTTTACCAAGGAACACCTTGGCTGGGCATCGGCGGCCATGCTGTGGGCCTACGCCATTGGCCAAGCCATCAACGGCAACCTGGCGGATAAATTCGGCGGTCGGCGCATCATGACTGCTGGGGCGGTGCTGTCCTGCGCGGCCAATTGGGTGACCAGTTTTGCCGGTAACTTCGCGGCGCTGATCCTGCCGTGGGGCATCAACGGGTATTTCCAGGCACTGGGATGGGCGCCGGGCAGCCGGCTGATTTCCAACTGGTGGAGCGCCGGCGAACGCGGCAAGGTCTACGGTTTGTATGTGTTCGCCGCAGGGTGCGCTTCCGTCCTTTCGTACGTGACCTCGATCGTGGTCCTTGAGGTGATGCACCTGGAGTGGCGCTGGATCTTCCGCTTGCCCGTGCTGCTGATGCTCGCCGGCGGGATTATCTTTTACCTGGTAGCCCGCGAGCGCCCACAGGACATGGGCTTCGAAGCCCTGGCCGATACCGGCGTGGCAAATGCCGAAGACAAGAACCATGAAGTGGCGCACGGCGAAGTCGAAACTTCAATGCAGCGCTACAAAGCGGTGCTGAAGAATGCACGGCTGATCATTGCCGCAGTCTCGCTCGGTTTCCAGAACGCGGCCCGCTACGGCTTGATTGTCTGGGTGCCGGTGCACTTTCTGGGCGCCAACTGGAAAAGCGGCGACAGCCTGGTCGACCCCAAATGGATCACCGTGGCCCTCCCCGTCGGCATGGCCGTAGGAGCCCTGAGCAACGGCTGGGTCTCAGACAAACTGTTCGGTTCCAAACGTTACCTGGCGATCATGCTGTACATGGTCCTCGGCGCCGCCACCAGCCTGTGGATGTGGAGCCTGCCGCCCCACAGTGCGATCGGCCTGGTGGCGTTGTTCCTGTGCGGTTTCTTTGTTTATGGGCCGGCGTCGAGTTTCTGGGCCCTGTGCCCGGACCTGGTCGGCGCCAAGCGTGCCGGCACCGCGACCGGCGTGATGAATTTCTCGTCCTACCTGTTTGCCGGGCTGGCGGAACCGCTGATCGGCAGTATGCTCGACAGTACCGGCAACACGTCACTGATCTTTATCGTGGTGACGACTGCCTGCCTGAGCAGTGCGGCGGTCGCCCTGTTCATCAGACGCTGAACCCGGCACAGGACCTTTGCATGTACCAGTACCACAAGTGGCTGCGTTCGTTTCATGCGGTGGCGAAAACCGGCAGTTTCACCCTCGCCGCCGAGTTCCTGAGTGTTGGCCAGCCGACGATCAGCGAACAGGTGAATGCGCTGGAAAAGCAGTTCTCGGTGGAGCTGTTTCACCGCCGCGGGCGCTTTATCGAAATAAGCGCGGCCGGCCACCAGCTGTATGCGATTACCCAAGGCCTGTTCGGGCAAGAGGATGAAGCCGTGCAACTGTTGCAGAGTTTCAAGCAACGCAAGTTGGGGATGCTGCGCCTGGGCGCGGTGTCGCCGCCGATTGCGATGAACCTGACGTACGAACTGATGCAGCGCCATCCGGATATCGAGCTGGAGACTTCGTTTTCCCCCGAAAAGGAAACCCTGGACCGGCTGTTCAATTTTGATATCGATGTGGCGATCCTGGCGCTGTCCGAATTCGACCAGCGCTTCGACACGCAGCTGTACCACCGTTACCCGATCATTGCCGTAGTGCGCGATGACCATCCCTGGGCCAGCCAGAAAGAGGTGCATGTGGAGCAGATCAACCAGGAGAAATGGGTCATGCGCGAGAAAAGCTCACGCACTCGCCAACTGGTGGAAGAGCGCTGCAAACACCTGGGTATAACACTCAATTGCGTGATGCAACTCAACAGCCGTGAAGCCATCGTGCACGCCATCGCCAAGGGCATCGGCATCGGCTTTGTCTCGGCCGTGGAATATGCCGAAACCCCGGGCACCACACCCATCACCTTTGTGAACCACCCGTTTTCCATCGACTACCACCTGTGTTGCCTGGGCATACGGCGCAACCGTCCGATGATCGCTGAGTTGTTTGATTCAAGCCCTGCTCCAAGCGCCTGACCCACTGCTGTTTTTCACGCCTACCTTTCGCCGCCGAAAGGGACGGCCTCCCTGTACCCGCCATTGGAGATTGACCATGAACTACCAACAACCGACTCAACTGCAAGCCGTCGTCCTGGACTGGGCCGGCACCGTTGTGGATTTCGGCTCATTTGCCCCCACCCAGATTTTTGTTGAGGCCTTTGCCGAGTTCGGCGTGGCGGTGTCGCTGGAAGAAGCGCGCGGCCCCATGGGCATGGGCAAGTGGGACCATATCCGCACCCTGTGCAACCAGCCGCAAATTGCCGAACGCTACCGCGCCGTGTTTGCTCGCCTGCCCACCGACGAAGACGTCACCGCACTGTATGAACGCTTCATGCCGCTGCAAATCGAAAAGATTGCGCTGCATTCGGCAGTGATCCCAGGCGCCCTGGACGCGATTGCAGCCTTGCGCAACCAGGGCCTGAAAATCGGTTCGTGCTCCGGCTACCCGGCCGTGGTAATGGCCAAAGTCGTGGAGCTGGCGCGCCAAAACGGCTACGTCGCCGACCACGTAGTGGCGACCGATGAAGTGCCCAACGGCCGCCCGTACCCAGCACAGGCGTTGGCCAACGTGATCGCGTTGGGCATCAGCGATGTCGCAGCCTGCGTCAAGGTGGACGACACCTGGCCCGGTATTCTCGAAGGCCGCAGCGCCGGCATGTGGACAGTCGCACTGACCTGCTCGGGCAACGCACTGGGCCTGACCTATGAGCAGTTCAAGGCAATGCCGGCGCAACAGCTCGCACAGGAGCGCACGCGCATCGGCCAACTGTTCGAAGGTGCACGCCCGCATTACCTGATCGATACGATCGTTGATCTGCCCGCGGTGATCGAAGACATCAATGCCCGCCTGCTACGTGGGGAAACACCCCAGGGCGTCTGACCGCAGGGGGCACGCCTATCGCGAGGGCGTGCCCCATTCGTCCCGACTCGCCAGCAAAAAATCCACAAACGCCCGCACCCGATGCGGCACGTAGCACCCATGGAGATACAGCAAGGTAAACGGCCGCGAGCTCCCGCCAAACGGCAGCAACACCTGCGCCATGCTTGGCCGAGGTCACACCGGCCACCTGCGCGGCGGCGGTGAAGCTGCTGGATTCGGCAGCCCGGCAGAACAGCTCGATGCTGCCCAGCTGCAAATCTTCGAAATGGCGCTTCATGATTGATTACACCGAATGGCGATTTGAAGGGTTACACCACCTGTTTATCAGCCCTGATCACATAAATACAGCCGCCGCTGCTGGCCGCGCTTGCTTTCGCTGATGGCACACCGCTAATCTTGCGAATAATTCTTATCCGCAGACGTATCCCAGCATGTCGGCCAGCAACCTCCCCTTGAACCAGGCTGTCCAGGCGCTCTACACCGAGCACCATGGCTGGCTGTTCGGCTGGCTGCGCAAAAAGCTTGGCTGCCCACAGAATGCGGCGGACCTTTCCCACGATACGTTCATGCGAATTCTCACCTCCCGCGATGCCCTCGGCGGCATGCGTGAGCCCCGGGCCTTCCTCACCACCACCGCGCGCCACCTGATCATCGACCGCGCGCGCCGCCGCCAGCTGGAAGACGCCTACCTGCGAGAGCTGGCGCTGACCATCGAGATGATGGAGCAATACCAGCAGTCGCCGGAACAGATCCTCGTCACCCTTGAAGCACTCGAACAGATCGCCTTCGTGCTCGACGGCCTGGCCCTGAATGCGCGGCAGGCGTTCCTGCTGTACTTCCTCGAAGGCCTGCGCCAAAGCGAGATCGCCAGCCGCCTGGGGATTTCCGAGCGCATGGTGCGCAAGCACCTGATGAATGCGCTGATGCACTGCAACCACGCGCTGGACGTATGAGCAACGACCTCGACCAGCAGGCCGCCAACTGGGTGATCCGCCTCAATGAAGGCAACCTCAGCGAGCGCGAGCAGCAGCAATTCGAGCGCTGGAAGGCCGCCGACCCGCAGCATGGCGCGGCCTTTGAGCGCTTGCAGGGGTTTGTCGGGCGCTTGCAGGCCCTGCGCCCGCAGCAGGCCCCGGTGCAGGCTGCACTGGAAGCCGCGCGGGTACGCCGGCGCAACCCGGCTGGCCGCGTGCTGCTGGGTTTGCTGGTGGCGTTGCCGGTGGCCCTGGCATTGCGGGCCTACCCACCGAACTACTGGCTGGCCGACCAGCGCACCGCCCCGGCGCAGTGGCAGCAGCTCAAGCTGGAAGACGGCTCGCAACTGACCCTCAGCGGCAACAGCGCCGTGGACCTGAACTTCAACGGCCAGCAGCGCCAGGTGCGTTTGCTGCGCGGCGAGATCCTGGTGCAAGTGGCCCACGACGCGACGCGGCCGTTTACGGTGGTCACCGACGACGGCCAGATGCGCGCCCTCGGCACGCGCTTTACGGTCAAGCGCGAGGCGCCGGGCACGCTGCTGAGCATGCTCGAATCCAGCGTCGCCGCCACCGACGCCAGCCAACATGATGACGTGCAGGTCAGCGCCGGGCAGCAGGCGCGCATCACCCCGAGCGCGGTAAAGCTGCTAGGCAGGATCGACCCACGCGCCACCAACGACGCCTGGAAACACCATCAATTGGTGGTGCAGGACCGCCCCCTGCCGGAAGTGCTCGACGAACTCGCGCGCCAATACGGCGGCCATGTGCAGTTCGACCGCCAACAGTTGGCCGACCTGCGTGTGTCTGCCGTGTTGCCGCTGGATAACCCGCGTCGCGCCCTGCAATTGATCGCCGACGGCCTGCCGGTGCGTATCCGCGCGTACAGCCCGTTGTGGTTGCAGATCGAACGCCAGGAAAAATAGTTTCGCGGCCCGGGTTCCGCTTTTTGCCACTGCCCCGTCAAGGAAGAAAGCACCTCAAATAACAGGAAATTCTTCCATGCCGCGCCACTTCAAGCGTTCTCCCTTACCCCTCGCCCTGGCGATCAACCTGGCCAGCCTGGCTGCGCTGAGCCTGGCTTTCAGCAGCCCGGTGGCGGCGCAAGAGGCGGCGCGCTACGCAATCGCCGCCGGCCCACTGGGCCCGGCACTCAACCTGTTCGCCCAGCAGGCCCACGTGGCGCTGCTGTTCGACAGCAAGACCGTCGCCGGCCTGAATACCGCCGGCCTGCAAGGTGACTTCGCGGTGGCCCAGGGCTTCGCCCAATTGCTCAGCGGCAGCGGCTTGCAGGCGGTGCAAGGTGCCAATGGCTACGTGCTGTTGCCGGCCAACACCAGCGGCTCGCTGGAACTGGGCCCCACCGCCATCACCGGCCGGCTCGAAGAAAGCAGCACCGAGCACGTCAAGGGCTACGTGGCCACGCGCAACCTCAGCGCGACCAAGACCGACACACCGATCATCGAAACCCCGCAATCGCTGTCGGTGGTCACCAGCGACGAGATCCGCGATCGCCAATCGGAAACCCTCTCGCAGACCCTCGACCTGACCCCGGGTTTCACCAGCCAGCCCACCAGTTTCAACCGCACCTCGGACCGCTTCCGCATTCGTGGTTTCGATGTGGAATCCGCCACCGGCGGCTCGTTGCGCGACGGCCTGCGCCTGCAGAACAACTCGTATGACGGTGTGCAGGAACCCTATGGCCTGGAACGCGCCGAGGTGATTCGCGGCGCGGCGTCGGTGCTGTATGGCCAACTCTCGCCGGGCGGCTTGATCAACACCGTGAGCAAACGCCCGAGCCAGACGCCTTACCATGAGGTCAACCTGCAAGCCGGGCAGAACAACCGCAAGCAGCTGTCCGCCGACTTCACCGGCCCGGTGGGCGACAGCGACACCTTGAGCTACCGCCTGACCCTGCTCGACCGCAAGAGCGACACCGCCGCCGACCATATCAACAACGACAAGGTCTACGTGGCCCCGGCCCTTACCTGGCGGCCCGACGACGACACCTCGCTGACCCTGCTGTCGTTCTACCAGAAGACCGAAACCGGCTTCTCCGCACCGCTGCCCTACCAACTGACCAAGGGCGTGGGCAGCGGCCGGTTCCAGATCGGCCGCCACGACTTTATCGGCGAGCCGGACTACGACGAAATGAACGGCGAGATGTCGGCGCTGGGCTATGAGTTCGAGCACCGCTTCGATGAGCACACGCGCATCAGCAATAAGCTGCGTTACTACCAGTCGAACGTGACGTGGCGCTACCTGCAAGTGAACACCGCCGGCATCGGCACGGCGCTCAGCGGCGGCATCCTGCGCCGCCAATACAGCGACCGCGAAGAGCGCTCGCGGGGCCTGGCCAGCGACACCAATATCGAAAGCAAATGGCAGTTCGGCGACTGGCAGCACACCTTCCTGCTGGGCTTCGATGGCTATGACACCAGCTACGACTCGCATAACTTTCGCGGCAATGCGCCGTCGCTGAACCTGGCGACCTACCAATATGGCCAGCCGGTGGTGGTCAATACAAACCCCGCCACCGACCGTGGCTCGCAGGTCGATACCCTGCAAAAGGGCATCTATTTCCAGGACCAGATCAAGTTCGATGAACACTGGATCGTATTGTTAGGCGGCCGCCATGACTGGGCCAACCTGGACACCCAAACCTTCCGCGACGGCAAGACCACCGGCCAGAACGACTCGGCCACCACCTGGCGCGCGGGCCTGGTGTACAAGGCCGACAACGGCCTGGCGCCCTACGTAAGCTATAGCGAGTCCTTCTTCCCCGCCGCCGGCGCCACCAAAGATGGGCAAGCCTTTGTCCCCACTCAGGGCAAACAGTATGAGGTCGGCATCCGCTACCAGCCCGAAGGCAGCGCCACGCTGTTGAGCGCGGCGGTGTACCAGCTTGAGCAGAAAAACGTGCTCACCCCGGACCCGACCGACAGCACCGAATTCGTGCAAACCGGCGAGGTACGCTCCCGTGGTTTCGAGCTGGAAGCCAAGACCGAAGTCACGCCCAACCTCAGCCTGATTGCGTCCTACGCCTACATCGATGCGCGCATCACCAAAAGCAACACGGCCAGCGAAATCGGCCAACGCAGCGAAGACACCCCCTACCACCAGGCCGCCCTCTGGGCTGATTACCGCCTGGCCGCATTGGGCATTCCGCAACTGCGCATCGGCGGCGGCGCCCGCTACAAGGGCACCACCCAGGCCTCGGGCGTACCGTCGTCAATGCCCGCCTACACCCTGTACGACGCCCGCGCCAGCTACGAGATCGACCCGCACTGGGAAGTCGCGCTCAACGCCAATAACGTCACCAACAAACGCTACACCTACTGCGAATTCGCGATTTGCCGTTATGGCGATGAGCGTCAGTTGGTCAGTTCGTTGACCTATCGCTGGTAAGGCTGGCCAACAACGCCTCACTCAATGAGTGAGGCTCACCCCGGAACAACACCTCCAACGGCGCACTGCTTTCCAGGTGCCGATACCACCGGCTGCGCTCGGCAAAATCCCCGGCCATGCGCGTGGCGGCTTGCACATACTGCTCATGGGTTTGCGCAATGCTCCACTCCGGCAGCCCCACGCGGCGGAACAGCCCTTCGTCAATATGCTCGAACACCTGCGGGCCGGTCTTGCACACGCCCGGCAGGCCCACGGTGAGCGCGTCGATAATGCCGTTGGTGTTGCCGAACGGGAACGGGCTGAGGAACAGGTCGCAGCGGTTCAGCGTGGCCATGTAATCGGCGTAGGGCTGGTGCGGGTATACGGTGGCGTCGCCCACGTAGCGCTCGATCAAACGCACCAGTTGCGGGAACAGCAACCCTTGGGCCTGCCCCACCAAAAAGTGAAAGCGCACGCGCTTGCCGTGGCTGTGCAAGGTGCGCACGGCAATCGCCTGGCAGGCGCGCAGGAAGGTGGGGTTGAGTTTCATCGTGGTCGCGGCCACGGCGATATTGACCCAGCCCGCGTCCTCACGCGTGACGCGGGGCAGGTCCACGGCAATTGCCGACGGCCGATACGGCTGCCCATTGGCGGGCAGTTTCAACAGGCACTCGGTGAAGCAAGCCGGGTCGCCAACAAAATCCTCTTCCACACTGATCAGGTCGATATGCCGCGACGCCGTGGTCGCCGGGTGCCCCAACGCCGCCACCTGCAACGGCGCAAAACGCAGGTTGCTGGCAAACATCGTGATCTGGAACATGCCGACGCTGGGCATGTAGAACACCTCGGGCTGACGTGAGGTGGCCAGCGCGCCGATCTGGCGCAAGCAGGCGAACAGGTCATCGGGCTCGGACAACTCGATAAACTC
Source organism: Pseudomonas sp. AC463 (assembly GCF_979253585.1). Taxonomy (NCBI): domain Bacteria; kingdom Pseudomonadati; phylum Pseudomonadota; class Gammaproteobacteria; order Pseudomonadales; family Pseudomonadaceae; genus Pseudomonas; species Pseudomonas sp. AC463. The sequence continues at coordinate 87,985 of NZ_CEEDDZ010000020.1, forward strand.
ATCGAACACCTCGCGCCCAAGGGCATCCACGTTGGCCGCGTACCCCATGGCCACCACGTGAAAATCCCGGCGTGCCGCCTGCAGCGTCAGCGAGTGGGTGCGGTAGATCGAATGCCCGCCGGAGAACCATTCCAGCAACACCAGCATCAGCGGCTTGCTGCGCGGCGGCGCAACGCCTGCGGGCACGCTGTGGAGGTTGACGCTGGCCAGTTTGCGTTCGATCAGCACATTGATCGACGCCTTGATGCGGTGACGCTCGGGCAGGTCGGCGTAACTGCAATGCATGTACACGTCATGCAGCACGTTCAGCGGCAGCGCGTCCAGGCTGTCCAGTTGCTCCAGGCGCCCCGGCAGCCAGGCCAGCAAGGCCTCGCGCTTGGAGTGCGCGGCCGGGGTGCCGAGAAAACGCGGCGACATCAGCGCCATGAACAACGCCGCCGCCATGCTGGGGTTCTGCGCCCACAGCACATCCACATCCAGCGGCAACTGGGATTCGGGCGAGTAGAGCAGGCAGAATTTCACCAGGTTCTGCTCACTGAGGCGGTAGTCACTGCCGTCCGGGCCGAGCAGGTTCAGCGCGCGCAGGATGTGGTCGCAGTTGATAAACGCACTGGCGGCGAACAGCGACGACAGCCAGCGTTGCAGGTTGATCAACTGGCCAAAACCACCGGGGCTGAGGCTGAAACCAGGATCGGAAAACAGCGCGGTGATCGCGCAGGTCAGGCGCGTGAGCACATGGCTTTCCAGCTCGCCCGGGGTAATCGCTGGCGACACACTCAGGGAGAACTGCTCGGACAATTTGCCGTAGTTGCGGTCGATCAATTGCAGTAGGCGCACCAGTTCACGGGCGCCACCTTCGTGGTCGCGGGTGTAGCACAGGTATTCGAAGGCCTCGAGGGAAAAGCGTGGCTCGCTCATAGCGGCCGCTCCACGTCGATCTGCACCGCGTTGGCGTCGGTGCTGCGCACTTTGAGCGGCTGGCTCCAGGCGCCGCCGACCGCCTGGCTTTGCTGGTATTGGCGGGTGGGTTCGGTGCTGGTTTCAAGCAAGCTGTTGTGGATCAACCCACCGCGACTGATCAACACCGCGCCATTGCCGGCGGCGGTGATCGACGCTGCGCCGTTGAGGTAATTGCCGGTCGGCGTATCGAGGTCCAGGCGCAAGGTGCCGTCCACCACTTGCAGGGTGTTGGTGCCGTTGTCGAAGCTCAACGCGGCGCCGCCGGCACTGCGTGCGGTGACGGTGAGGTTGCCGCTGCCGCCGGTCATCACGTTGTTGAAACCGCGCGCATTGGTGGCGTTGAACGACACGCCGGCCCCCGAGCCCTGCGCGGTGCCCGCCAGGCGGATATCGCCGCTGTTGGAGAGAATATTCACCCCATTGCCCGCCCCCGATGCGCCGCTGCGCAGGCTCAGGCCCGGCGCGCCGGAGGCTGGGCCAGACGTGCCGCTCAAGGTCAGGTCACCGTCCTGGGTGGTGAGGTTGATCACCGAGCCGGTGCCGGTGGAGTTGACCACCGTACCCGAGTCGCCGGCGCTGCGGCCATCGATGAAAATATCGCCGCCGGCGCCCGCGCTGAGGGTCACCACCCCCGTGGTGGACGCCGCGAGGAACACGCCGCGGCCCGAGTCGGCCGAGCCCTGGAGGGTCAAGGTGCCGCTGCCCACGCTAAGGGTTTGGGTGGAGGTCGCCGCCGTCGAACACACCAGCACGCCGCTGCCGGAAACCGCACGGCCGCGCACGGTGACATTTCCGCTGCCGGTGGCCGCGATGGTGTTGCTGGTGCTGAAGATTCGTGTGCCATTGCCGCTGCCCAGGTTGGTGCTGTCCACCGTGATGGAGCCCGCGCCCGAGGTGATAATGTTGCTGGCGCCGGTGAGCACAAAGGCGTCGCCGCTGCCAGTGCTGCTGGCCTGCACGGCGGTGATGCTGATGTTGCCGCCACCGGCGTCCAGGGTGCTGCGGCTGATATTGATGGCGGTAGCGGTGGAGCCTGCGGCCAGGCTTGAGGAAGTGGCGCCACGCAAGGTGATATCGCCACCGCTGGTGCTCAGGCGCGTGCCATTGGTCAACGAAATGCCCACGCCATTGCTGACGTTGGTGCTGGCCCAGGACGTTGCCGGGTCCACCGCGCCGCTGAGGGTGAGGTTGCCGCCGTTGGTGCTGATGCTCGCGTTGCTCAGGGCCACCGAGCCATTGCCGCTGTTGTTGAAGTTGGACACCAGCGACACGTTCAGCGTCTTGCCGGTGCCATTGCTGATGCTGGTGTTGGTCATCACGATATTGCGGTGGGCCTGCAAGGTCAGGGTCGCGTTGCCCACGCCCTTGACGTTGGACAGCACGTTGATGTCTCCCGAGGTGCCGGCGCCGTTGGAGGTGGTCACCAGAATATTCGCGCCCTCGGACAGCGACGCGTTGAGGGTCGCCGAACTCAAGTTGGAACTGGCCCCGGCATTCGGCGTGAATGGCGAACTGCTGGACGTGCCGGTGCTGGCGCCGTTGGTGATATTGATGTTGAACGGGTCGATCAGCCACGTGCCGCCCTGCCCCGACACCGCGCGGAGGTCGACGATGCCGGCGATATCCAGCGCATGCCCGGAGGTTTCCACCAGCCCGCCGCGCCCCTGCCTGCCGGCGCCGCGCACGCTGATATCGCCATAGAACTGGGTGTTGTCTTTGGACCACAGGATCACTTTGCCGCCGTCACCGCTGCTCAAGGCATTCGCGCTGATGCGAGCATCGCTGCCCATGAAGGTGCTGTCGGCCTGGTGCAGGTTGCCGCTGCCTTGGTAGTCGCCGCCCATCAATACCGTGCCGCCGCCGAGGTCACCGTCGGCGTCGATGCGCCCGCTGTCGAACAGGCCCACGTACTGCCCGGTCATGGTCACGTTGCCGCCGCGCTCACCGGTCTGCTTGCCCGACACGTCGAGCACGCCGCTGTTGACCACCACGCCACTGTCGCCGCCATCGAGGATGATGCGGCCGTTGCGCTGCTGCAGGCTGCGCGCCTCGATCACGCCCTCGTTGTTGACCACGTTGCCGAGCATGGCCTGGGAGTCGCGGGCGGTCATGGTCACCGCGCCGCCATTGGCGCTGAGCAGCCCACGGTTGATCACACTGGCGCCGATGGCCGGGTCATTCACCTCGACATTGATCAGGCCGTCGCCGGTGAAATCCAGGGTGATTTTTTCACCACCGCCGAGCACCACCGAGCCGAGCCGCGCGACCACCGTGCCCTCGTTGCGCACCTGGCTGCCGAGCAGCGCCACGCTGCCGCCGTCCCGCGTGCTGATCGTGCCCTGGTTGACCACCGCACCGCCGCCCTGCCCGGCGAATACGTGTTTGCCGGCCATGAAATCGCTGTTGGAGATGTTCAACGAACTGGCGACCAGCCCGCCCACATCCACCATGGAGCCGGCACCAAACAGCACGCCCTGCGGGTTGATCAAGAACACCTGGCCGTTGGCATTCAGGTGCCCGAGGATCTGCGAGCCGTCGCTGCCGGTCACGCGGTTGAGCGCCACCGAAGAGGCGCCGGGCTGGAGGAAATTGACCTGGGCATTCTTGCCGATATTGAACGTGTCCCAGGTGGCGATCAGGCGGTCGCTGCCCTGGTTTACGGTGAGCACGTTGCCGTTGCTGCTGATGCTGCCGCTGCCGGCGACCACCTGGCCGTTGGTGGGCAAGGCGTTGTTGTCCAGCGCCATGGCGGGCAGCGGCACCAGGCCGTAGAGGGCGCAGAGCACGGCAAAACTCAGGGGTTTGAGTACAGGCAGCGCGGTGTGAATCGATGATGTGCTCATGGCCTGCTCCTCAGAATGAATAGTTGATGCCAGTGCCGATGGCGCTGATGGTGGTGCCCACGCCCGGCGAGTAGCCCGTGGCCGCATACACGCCGGTGAGGGCGAAGTTGTAGTTGGCCAGGGAATTGTTTTTCAGCAGTACGTACTGGCTGAACACGTCGATGTTCTTGGTCAGCTTGTAGTTGGCGCCGATGGCGTATTGCGTCGCGCCCATGCCGTGGGTGTCGCAGTCGATCGGGGTGGCGCGGATCATCTCGCACGAGCCCTTGAGGGCCTTGCCGTAGCTGGCCTTCAAGCGCCACGCGCCGATCTTGTGGGATACGCCGAGCAGGTAGGCGCGGCGGCGGTATTCGGAGAGGTCACTGGAGGTGGTGCTGTTATTGATCACGCCGTCTTCGGAGTACGACAGGTCATCGGCAATCGCCGACAGCGTGGTGTTGCCGAAGGTGTAGGCCAGGCCATAACGGAAGCTGAAATCATCCGACGTGGTGCCATCGGTGACATGGGTGGTACTGCCCACCCCCCGTGCGTTGCGGCTCAGGTTGGTGATGCCGAAGTAGTTGATATGCCGCTCGGCGGCCACCACGGCGGTGAAGCCGCGGTAGTTCCAGACCAGGCTACTGCCGTAGATGTAGCCCTTGTCCACATCGCTGGCGGCGCTCAGGCCGTTGTTCGAATAGGCCAGTTTGAGTTGCAGGCCGTTCCATTCCGGCGTCCAGTACTGCACCACCCCGGCCTGGCGGCGGTTGAAGGCGGCATCGCCATTCACCGACGTGTCGTTGTAGCTTTGCGGGCCGTTGACGTTGGTCGATAAGCCGGCGCTGAAGCCCGGCGAGCCGATGATGTTGAAGTACGCAGCGCTGGTCTTGCCATTGAACGGGTCGAGGCTGGTGGTCGCCTCTTTCATCGGCATGTCCCACACGCCATACAGCAGCGTGCCGTAATCGGTGTTGTTGAACGCCGCGCCGGTGTTGCGCAACTTGGTGCTCGGGGAGGCGGATTTGACCACCGACTCATCGCTGCTCTCGGTGTAGTTCATCGAGATGCCGTATTCGAGTTGCCACAGCAGTTTCCAGTCCTCGGTCAGGCCGTAGCCGCCGTGCACGCCGATGGCCGAGACGTTGTCGCGGGCGCGCCAGAAGCTCGCCATGTTGCGCCCGTTGGGGTTGCCCAGGCGGCTCTGGTCGTTGGGCCCGTTGGGCGTGGCGCCGCGCCGGTCGACGTATTCGGGGACGATGCCGATATTGCCGTAGAACACCGTATCGGTTTCGGCCACTTCGAAGTCTTCGCCCTTGGAGCCGATATCGCTGGCCAGCCCGGCAAACGCCTGGGGCGAACCGGAGATCGAGAACCACAGGCGCTTGGCCGCGCGGTCGTCGCTGGTGGGGTCGGCGCCCGGCGAAAAGGCCAGGCTGGTGTTCATCACCAGGTCGCGGTGATAGAGATTCAGGCCCACGCCGTAGCCGTAGCGCGTGAGGGTGTTTTCACTGGCGTCCCACGGCTGCTTGTTGACCTTGACCTTGCCCGCATCGGCAAACAGCGTACCCTCGGCAATCGCGCCGTGGACGCGGCCCAGGTATTTGCGCAGCTCCAGACGGCCCAGCAGGCCTTCGTCGCCGGCCACTTCTCCGACCGGGTAGGCGCGCACGCCATTGGGGCCGCCGAGGCTGAGTTTTTCTGAGGCGTCGAGGTTCTTGTCGGCCCACTGGCCGGTCAAAGAACCGAACAATGAATAGCCGTTGCCCAGGTACTGCAAGCGGCTGAAATTCACATTGGCCTTTTTGTAGCGCCCGGCGGCATTGGCGGTGAGTGCATCCAGCGCGGCATCGGCGGGGGTGTTTTTGTCCAGGTCGCCGATGCCGTACGCCAGGCTCCAGGCGTTGTTGCCCTGCCAGTCATCGCGCCAGTTGCCGTACAGCGTGGCGCTGCGCAACACCGCGGATTTGTTCACGGTAAAACCGCCCGCCGAATCCTCGAAACGCCGGTGGTCTTCGGCCAGGTTGAAGCTGATATTGCTGTCACGCGAACGCAGCAAGGCGCTGTTGATAAAAACCGAGGAGACCTCGGCGGTGCCGCCGGCATTCAGGCCCTTGAGGTTCTTGCCGATGCTGTATTCCAGCTCGGCGTAGTTGGCGCCCACCGAAATACCGCTGGCGCCCAACGGCTGCTGATAGCCGACACCCTTGATGTCCAGGCCTTCGAAGGTGTTCTGCGAGGTGACGGTAAAGCTGTCGCCAAGGCCCAATGCATCGTTGAGGCTGACGCTGGAGGTGAGGCGGTTGGCGCCAGTGTAGTAGTTGCCGTAGTTGTCGATGGCGGCGCGGGCGGTCCAGGCGGTCATTTCGCTGAGCTTGAGCACAATGTCGGCGGCGCCGGGTTGCTGCGACGGGCGCAGGATGGCGTGCACAGACACCCCGGTGATGTCAGACAGGCGCAGCAGCACGCGCTCCAGGTCTTGCTCGCGAATGATGGTGCCCGCCGCCAGCGCGTTGACGAACTGCTGCTGCACGCCGGGGCGCAGGCGCACATTGGCGTCCGGCAAGGTGCTGACCTGGCCGATGATGCCTTCGGAAATGCCCACGCTGACCTGGCCGTTCTGGATGTCCTGGGCCGGCAGGTACGCACGCGCCACCAGGTAACCGCGCGCCCGGTACAACGCCGTGACCTGCGCCGCCGCATCGCGCAGGCCGTCGAGGCCGAGGGTCTTGCCCACATAGGGTTGCAGCACAGCTTGCAGCTGGGCGTCGGTGAGTTTGCGGTTGCCCGTGAGCACAAAACGCTTCACCTGCAATTGCAGGGTCGAGGTGCTGGCCTGGCGCGCGGGCTCGTCGCTCTGGCTTTCGATACGCACACTGCCGGGCGCTGCCGGTTGCACGTTATCCGTGGGGCGCAGCACCGAGCGGCTGTTGTCGAACAGCGTGCCGGACGACGGCAGCGTGTCGGCCTGGGCCTGGGCGTGGGCAGCAAGCAAGGCAACGGCCAGCAGCGACAACGCGCCAGGCCCCCAGGCGCGGGGCGCCCGGGTGGTGGGGAGGTTTGGGCTCATACAGTTCTCTTATTGTTTTTATCGAGACGCAGCGCAGGGTGTTGGCTTAGGGAAAGAGCATGCGCGCCACCGCTTTATCACCCAGCAGGCGCGCGGCGTTGTGGCCGATCCCCGGGATGGTGTGCTGGGGGTGACGCAGCGGAATCTGCCATTGGCCGGACAGGAACTGCTCGTAGCTCACGTAGTTCAACTGGCGTTCGAGCCGCGTGGCGCCCTGGTAACCGGCGCCGCAGGAGCTGTCGAGCACGCGACTGGTGGGGTTGTTGTCCTGGGCGCCGACCAGGTAGGTGATATCCCGCGCGGCATAGCGGGCAAACACCTGGCGGCTGGTGAGGTGCTGCTTCAACAGGTACGCGGGGGCGCCGTCGAGGCCGTAGCGGTAGCGGCTGTAGCTGGGGCACATGACGGTCACCACCGGCTTGAACACGCCGTCTTGCAAGCGGCTTTCCTCGAAGTACACATAGCTGGACGGGCTCGCGACCACATAACGAATGCTCAGGCCGTGGGCCTTGAGGCCGCCGTCGAGGTCATTCACCACGGCGTAGCGCTGCATCAATTGCGCGCCGGCCGAGTGGCTGACCATCACGATCTCCTTGAGCGCCGGGTAGCGCTGGCGGTCGGACAGGTAGGCAACCAGGTCATCCAGCACCTGGAAGGCCGGGATGCCCTTGTGGCCGTATTGCGATTCGATGCCGTGCATCCATTTGTCACGCGGCCATAGCGGCATGTCGTCGCTGATGCCCGAGTCGGTGGGGGTGAGGAAGTTCGGCGCCAGCAACAGGGTATTTTGCAGCTGCGCATTGCCGAGCAACGTGCGGCCGGTGTTGAAGTACTGGTCGCCGTCACGCTGCACGCCATGCAGGATCACCACGGCGCGTTCGATGGAACTGGGCGGGTTGTACAGATCGGCGTTGGCGTAGACCAGGAACGGGTAGGCATTCCCGTCGTGGCCCAGGCGCAGCACCTGGCGTGCGTCGACGTCGGGCTTGCCCACGCCTTCGCTGTGTACGTCGACCTTGGCGCAACTGGTCATGGTGCCCATCAGCGCCAACGTGGCCAGGAGTGTGGTGAAGGGTTTGGTGGACAGGCTTATGAACATGACCGGGCACTTCTCTTGTTTTTTTACGAGCCTACCAGTGCTGTCCACCTATGAAAAATATCTAAATAACGGGGTTTGGATACTTTAAAAATATGCAGGTCATTGGCTGACCGGCACCGGCTCGGCAATGGTCAGCAACACCAGGAAACTGGCGAACGAACCAATGGCCATAAACAGGAACACTTGGGACCAACCGTAACTGTCGAGCAGCAAACCCACCAGGAACGGCGCCGCCGCGCCGCCCAACTGCCCGCCCATGTTGACGATGGAACTGGCAATCGGAAAGGTCTTCTTGGTGGCCAGGCCCATCGGGTAAACCATGTAGGACGAGTAACCGATGCTGATCAGCGTGCCGGTCAGAAACAACAACGCGGCATACAGGGTCGGGTCATTCGGCGAGTTGATCAGCGCGTACATGGTGCCCACCGTGGCCAGCGCCGAGAGCATCATCCCCGGCTTGCGGCGCTTGCCCAGCACGCGGTCGGACAGGATCCCGCCAAGCAGGTTGCCGCAGATCGCGCCCACCCAGGGCGCCGCGGAGACAAAGCCCATGTTCATGATCGAGAACTGCTTGACCGTCATCAGGTAGGTGGGGATCCACGACAACAGCACCATGGTGATGCCCACCTGGAAGCTGTAGCTTAGGGCGCAACCCACCACGTTCCAGGACTTGAACAGGCCACGGCTGGTGGCGATGGGCGCTACCTGCCGCACGCGGATAAAGCGGTCCAGGCGCTTGAAGTGGCGTTGGGCGCCTTCGGTTTTCTGAGTGATGACGTTGTTGGTTTCATCGGTGATATGCGCCAGCTCACCCGCGTTTACAAAGCGGCTTTGCGCCGGCTGGTTGGCCACCAGGAAGTACCAGGCGATGGACAGCAGAATCCCTGGCACGGCGAAGATGTAGAAAATTTCGCGCCAGCCCCACATCGCCACAATCGCCACACACAGCGGCGGCACGATCACCGGGCCGAACTTGACCGCTGCCAGGAAAATCCCGGTGGCGGTGCCCTTCTCTTTCGCCGGGAACCATTGGTTGATCGTCGAGGCGATGCCAATCGGCAACGGGCCTTCGGCAACACCGAGGGCAAAACGATAGATCTTCAAGGCCAGCACCGAATTGACGGTGCCCATCAGCGCGGTGAACACCGAGGTGGCAATCATCGAAAACGAGAAAATCTTGCGCACCCCGAAACGGCTGGAGGCAAAGCCCGAGGGAATCTGCGCCAAGGCGTAGGCCAGCAGGAACACGCTCAATAACGCGCCAGCTTCGGCGTTGGTCATCGGGTATTCCTCGCGGATAAACGGCAAGGCCACGCCCAGGTTGGCGCGGTCGGCCGACGCCACGGTGTACACAAGGAAGAACAACCCTGCGACGACCCAGCGAAAACGCGACGGTTTTTCAGTGGTGGAGCCCTGAGTACTCATACGGGATACCTGATTTTATTATTGGAATGTGCCGTGTGTGCCGAATCCGGGGGGCAGGCTCCCGCTGAGGCTTTTGTGAAAGCCTCACGTCAGGTGTTGCGACGGGTCCTTGCGAAGGTCAGGCAGGAGTCATTGCCCGGTATCGTGGCGCCGACTCTAACGCATATTGTTTTAGTTTTGTATTTTTTTATCGACGGACGGGCGATTCACTGCGCCGCGCCATAAAGCGCAGGTAGGCCATGCGGATATGGGTTTGCATGGCGTGGCGGGCCAACTCGCCGTCGTTCTGCTCGATGGCGTAGGTGATGTCCAGGTGCTGCTGCAGGCTGCGTTCGAGGTCGGCCGGGCGGTAGAGGAAAAACGAACGGGTGATCACCGGCATGTCGATCAAGGTGGCGAGCATCGACTTGAGCCGCTGCGAGCGGGCGGTCTCCAGCACCTGGGCATGGAACGCACGGTTGGCCTCTTGCACGCGCAGGGTCACGTCGGGGCCTTTGCCGGCAATGGCGGCGGCCATCTGCGCGTTGATGCTGTGCAGCTCGACCACGTCCTGCGGGGTCGCGCGCTGGGCCGCGAGCATGGCGGCATGCGGTTCGAGCAGCTCGCGAAAGCTGAACATTTCTTCCAGGTCCCATTGGGTCCAGCCGGCCACGAACACCCCACGGTTCGCCTCGATCACCGCCAGCCCGTCATCCACCAGCTTCTTCAGCGACGCCCTGACCGGCGTGCGGCTCAGGCCGAACTCCTTGCCCAGCGGTTCTTCCTTGAGCTGTGTGCCGGGCTCGTACTGGCCGGCGATGATGCGGTTGCGCAAGGTTTCGTAGATGAGATCGTTGGCCATGCTTGCCTTCTGTGTCGATGGTTGTCAGGACGCTGCCCCGGGGTACTCGCGCTGGATTCTGAGGCCTGCGACGCGCCAATGACAGCGTGCCACTCAGGCACTTTGTACAGAAATCGTTTGCAATCACTCAAATTGTATTTTAATTGTATTGCCACCTGAAACCGGAGGCGACATGAAAATAACAATCGTAGGGCTCGGCGAAGTGGGCCGTTGCTATGCCCAGACCCTGGCCAACACCACCACGGTGCAACTGCTGTTCTGCGAGCAGCGCATTGCCCCGGCGGCGCAACGCCTGGCGGACGAGCTGGGCGTGCAGATTCACACCTCCATTGGCCCGTGGCTGGCCGAGTCGGATTGTGTGCTGAGTTGCGTGGTGGGCACCCAGTCCCTGGACGTGACCCGCGAATGCCTGGCGCACCTCAGGCCCGGCGTGCTATTCGCCGACCTCACCACTGCTGCGCCCGAGCGCAAACGTATCGCCGGAAGCGAGGCCGCGCAGCAACAGGTGGATTACGTGGACGTCGCAATCATGGGCGCCATTGCCTACCTGCGCGAACTTACCCCGCTGCTGTGCGCCGGCGCCAAGGCGAGTGCCTTGGTGGCATTGCTGAACACCGCCGGCGCCCGTGCACGCGCCCTGCCCGACAGCCAACCCGGCGATGCCATCACGCTGAAAATCCTGCGCAGCGTATTCACCAAAGGCGTGGAAGCGCTGGCCGTGGAAGTACTGCTGGGTGCCGAGCGCCAGCAACTGCGCCCGGCGCTCTATGAAGTGCTCGCGGATATCGACGAGGCGCCCCTGCCCGCCTTCCTCGAAATGCTCGTATCGACCCACGTGGTGCATGCCACGCGGCGCTTGCATGAAGTCGAAGAAGCCGAGCGCCAGCTGGCCTCGCTGGGCATTGCCAGCAGTGTGCTCGGCGGCGTGCGCCAGCGCTTCAGCCACAGCAGCGCAGGCCTCGCCCTGGAACCGATCACCGAAGAAAAACCAAGCCTCGCCCAGGCACTGGACTGGCTTGGCCGCCACACCCCCAGCGCTTGAACCCCACGCCAATAAAAACGGACACGACCATGCCTATCACCCAAGACCAACTCGACACCCTCAAACAACTGGGCACCGCCACCATCCACGAAGCCCAGGGCCAGACCGGCGCACTGGACAGCGGCCTGCGCCCGGTCGACCCGAGCCTGCGCCTGGCCGGCCCGGCCCTGACCGTGGACTGCCGCCCCGACGACAACCTTGCCATCCACTACGCCTTGACCAAAGCCAAGCCTGGTGATGTGCTGGTAGTCGACGCCAAGGGCTTTATGGAAGCCGGCCCGTGGGGCGACCTGCTGACCCTGGCTTCGCAGAAACTCGGGATCGTCGGCCTGGTGATGAACGGTGCCGTGCGCGACGCCAATGCGATCATCGACATGGGCTTCCCGACCTTCTCTCGCGGCCTGAGCATCAAGGGCACCAACAAGTGCCAGCCGGGCAAGGTTAACGTGCCCATCGTGATTGGCGGCGTGCACATCAACCCGGGCGATATCATCGTCGGCGACCGCGACGGCCTGGTGGTGGTGGAGCAGGCGCGCGTCGAGGAAGTGATTCGCCTGAGTCGCAGCCGCGAGGATAAGGAAGACGGGATTCGTGCGGGGCTCGAGGCGGGTAAAAGTACGGTTGATTTGCTGGGGTTGGCGCCGACGCTGGAGAAGTTCGGGATGCGTTGAAGCCACCCCGGTAGCGGCTGCATGGGCCTGCGTCAGTTGTAGGTCAGGGTAAACGTCGCGGTGCTGTTGGCCTCACCCGCAGTGACCGCAGAATCGGTCTGGTAGTAACGCGCCATCAACGGGATAGCGTACGGGCCGTTACTGGCCACGGTGCCCACGTTGATGCGTGTTCTGAGAGCGACCGGCGCATTGTTGTAAAAAAGCCGTACACCCAGGCCGGTGGCAACTGCGGAGGAAGAGGTATTCAGTGCCAGCACTCCGCCGATGCCAGAACGGTGCGCCGTACCCTCCAGGGTGAGGCCGACCCGGGTGTTGGCATCGCAGTTGAGCGGGATGGAAAAGTTGACCGCGGCCCCCATGCTGCCGGGGCCGTTGAACAGGCTGCGCGGCACATTGCCCATGGACACGGGGATAGCGGCATTGGTGACGGAGCACGCCACGGGGACGATGGTGTTGACACCAGCCAGGCTGGCGTAGGCACCGTAAAACTGATTAACGATGCTGCCAGAGATCAAGCGCCCGTTGGTCAGAACACCGGCCCCGACCGCACCGGGCCTGGTTTTTATCAGCTGCACGCGAATATCGGGGATCAAGACAATGATATTTCCTCCATACGGGGTATCAAACGGCAAGTTCCTGTTCGCGTAGTTACGCACCCGTACGCCGACCCCGGCTATGTTGGTGTTATACACGCCATTGCCATAACTGCTGACCGTGCTGAACATCTCCATGTGATAACGATGGGTGAAGGGGACACTGCAGCCATAATGAGCAACCCCGCCGTTATAGGCGCCGGTGTTGGCCGATGCCAGTACCGTCCCGACCGGGGCGTCTCGTTGAACACTCACCGTTCCGAAACTCACCGTACGCGTCAGCGCCGACGTCGGGCCATTGGTGAAATAACAATTGGCCAGGGCATTGTCCGACAGCACCGCCAGAACCCCTACCGCACAGGAAAAGCTGAACAGCCTCACCCTCGTAGCGATGCATTCCATAAACACTCCTTATCGGCACGTAGCCGATAACGTACGAATCGTTGAAAAAGCATCCGTCGCCTCAATCGCGGCAGGCACGATGAAGCGGGCCATGCACTGCTGATCAGCCCGCTCACCCCACTGAACCTTTACGTCGCCCTGCTCGGGCATCCCACTCAGGTAGACCTCGCCTTCCAGCCCGACCAGGCCGCTGCTGGTAAACGTGCTCGCGTCCTGCATCAGCGTCGCGGTTGCGCCAAAGGCTACGGGCCGGCCCTGGTACTCAAGTGTCATCAACACCCGGCTGCCGAATCGCGTCTGGAAGTCAGCCAGCACCAGGGCGCCCCGTGTCGGAATGACGGTTTTGGTATTGGTTTCAATGTCGATGTCATCGGCCAGGGTTTCGCTCTCCAGCGCGACGCTGTTTCGTCGATAGGTACTGATAAACGGCACCACCGCATAACCGCGCCAGTCGGTATTGACCCCACTGTGGTTGCGCACCTTCACCCCCTCGGCGCCAGGGGCCCGCACCAACGCCATGGTTTCACCCTGAGTCTGGGAAAACGTGACGCCAAAGGGGTGCGCGACAATCCCGCCCTGCGCGCCATAGTTCAGTTGCCGGGATTTCTCGCCATAGTTGTAGCCCAGCGACGTTTCCCCGTAGGTGCCCTTATAGGTGGCCTGTGCATTACCGCTGTGGCCGCGCCCTAGGTTGGCGTATCCCTGGCTGACGCTGTAGACCAGGTTATCGTCGGCCAGTGCCGTACCACTGAACCCCACATCCTGCGAAGCCTTGCCCTGTGCGTCAGCCGTCACGTTGTAGTGGGCCCAGCTATTGCGCATCGAACCGCCCAAGGCGATTTGAACAGTGACGGCCAGTTGCTGGTCAGTGCGATGACGCGCGTTATCGGCAGGCGTCTGCGTGTAGACGTAACTCAGGCCATAAGTAACGCCGTTATGGCTCAGGTTATAACCCGTCGCCAAACTGCGCTCATAACCCGCTTGCTGCCAGTAATCCTGCTGATAGCCATTGATATAGAAGTTGCCGTACCCGCCCAATGCCTGATTGATATTGAGCTGTGCCCGACTGCGTCGGTTGTACAGGCGCCGCCAGTCATTGAAGTTGCCTGGGGCGATTTCGTTGGCCTCCTGAAAATCGTAATAGCCCTGGGTCGAATAACGGTAGCCCGCCAACGTAAAGGTGGTTTGGGTGGCGGCGATGTCCTTGGCGTACTGGATCCGCACCGACTGGCCGCTGTACCGCGCCCCATCGCGCAACTCGGTACGCGCCTGGCTGACGTCCATGGACAGCGAGCCCCATTCGCCAAACCCATGGCCAAGCCCCAGGGACGCTGCCGAGTAATCCGCAGAGGCCAGCACACCGCCATACAGTGTGGTGTCCCGGGGCAAACCATAGATCAGCGTGCCCTGGGTAAACGCCGGGGTATTGCTATGGCTGGCCGTTGAACGGTATTGCCCCGCCACAAGGGCGTATTTCACCCGCCCTTCTCGCACCATTACCGGCACTGCAGAGAACGGCTGGATGAAACGGCGCTCGCTGCCATCCGCCTCGGTGATGGTGACGTCCATATCCCCGCTGGATGAGGTGGGGTACAGGTCGGTAATCTCGAATGCACCCGCCGGCACATACGTCTGATAGATGATGTAACCGTTCTGTCGCACCGTCACCTGCGCACTGCTGCGGGCGATGCCTCTCACCACAGGCGCAAACCCGCGCAGGCTGTCAGGGTACATAGTGTCATCAGAGGCCAGTTGCACACCTTTGAACGGCACGCTGGCGAAGACATCGCCTGGCGTGAAGCTATCTCCCACGACCAACTGGCTCTTCAACGCCTGCACATCGCGCTGGAGGTAGGTGTTGATGCTGGCCCATTTCGGGTTGCCATCGCCCTGGGTATAGGTCGAGTAGTTACGCAGGCGCCATGCCCCCAGATTCAACCCGCTGCGCAGGTTCAGGTAGTAGTTGTCAGCGCTACCCGAGCGGTCATCCCGAGCGGTGTTCGCGCCGCTGAAACTGTAGTCGAGCAAGGCGGCGGGAAGGCCTTGGTCCCACAAGCCCGGGTCGATATTCCCACGGGCTTCCTGGGTAAGTGCCGCTTGGGGAATGCTGATATCCAGGCGTCGCCGGTTAAAATGGAAACGGCTGGCGGCATCCGTGATATAGGTCTGCAGATCAGTGATGGCAGCTGGCTGCGGCAGTTGCTGCAAGGCCGGGAACGCCTCAAGCCTGACGCCCATTTCCTCCAACAATGGCAAGTCGAGTTCGGGCTGTAGTTGGCTATCCACCCTTACAAAATCAATATCGCGGCGGGAAAACAAACTGTCGTTTAAATAGATATCCACTGTATAACGGCCAGGCAATTGCCCTCCCGAACTGGAAAAAACATCAAGATTGACCAAGGCCTGATCGTCAGTGTTTATTTCCAACGCGTTGGCATTGAAGTACTCCCGCGCCATCGCGTTAGTCGACAATAGGCTGACGCCCATCATGACCATCAGAACTTTAATATGACCACACCCAGGCATTACACCCAGGCGCACGGCGGTTCTTTTAATAGGGCTCATCAAGAATATCCCGACACTCAGGCGACACAACGCCTCCACCTGAACGCATCGGTAGTGGGCCTAAGGTCTAACGCAACACGTGTTATTCAAGGCGGACGCACAGCCTTAATCAGAGATCCGCGTGGGCAGCGGCAGTAATACCGCCATAGTCATTGATGGCCTGCCAACTGACCGGCCCATTTGCACCCTCGGGCAGGGCCCAGGCAAGGTTGCTCTTGGGTGCGACCATACCGGCATCATCAATATCCTTATTTCCAACACTCACGCGAAAGAATGAAATGTGATACGCCGTGGGATTGTTGACGTGCAACTGATTACCCTGACGTTTAAACACTAAAGCGCGATAAGCATCGGCGACGTCTCCCGATATACCGGCAGGCCGATAAAAAAGTTTTATTCGGCTTTTCACGGAAATCAGCAACTGGTTGTCTTCGGTTTGTTCGGAGGCAGGAATCGATTTTATGTTCACCCAGAACACCGATTCCCTGTCCTGTGCAAACTCACCGCCGGTTCTGATGATGCGCAACACATTCTCCTGCTCCGCATCCAACCGGAACAACGGTGGCGTCATGATGAACGGGGCTTTGCCGGCCAACGGTTGTGCTGCGTCCTCCACCCAGGACTGAATAAGGTACGGCCTGGTCTTCTCGCTATTTTTTACCGAGATGGCGGCCTCTTTCCTTGAACCGTCATAGACCACCCGCGTGCCTCCCACAATCACGCCCGCCACCGCCATGTGCACCGAGCCCGCCAGCAGGCTGGTGGTTAAAACGTAGTTCAGCCAACGCATGCCATTGCTCTCCCCCACATTAAACAGGCAGGGCATTGAAGCCTCTCAATGCCCCCCCATTCGGCGGTTAGTTATAGATAACGGTGAAGTCACTGACAGCATTGGCCGAGCCGGGGACCACCGGGCCAGTAGCCACATACTTGGCAAAGAAGTTGAACGTGGTATCTGCGGTAGCCGAAAGCGTTCTACTCGCGGACGGGGACCCCACCGCGATCAACGTATTTGCATCTCCCTCATAAATACCTACCGCGACACCGTTCGCTTTGCCGGCAGAATTGGTCAGCGCGAGCAAGCTGCTGTTATTGGCATCTGCCGGGCCATCGAACTTCACCATCGCGCGGGTAGCAGTCGCCGGGCAATGGGTCAGCACGATATCGAATCTGCTCGGCGCAGCCGTATCGCCCACATTGGCCAGGGCGCACGCACTGACAGTGCCCATCGTGACGGTCTGGTTGGCGGTAGCGGGAGTAACGATGCACGCGACATCAGTAATAGTGCCGGTAAAATTGATGGTCCCATCTGCCGCATGGCTGACAGCGGTAAATGCCGAGCACGCCAATAACATGAATAGCATTGCGTTCTTGTTCACACGCATGATCCTTAAGTAAGTCAAATTAAGCAGGCTTATAGGTAACCGTTTAAGCAGCGCTACTGTTGGCGCAGGCGAATGTGTATAACTCGCGCAACTAAGGGCGGCGTTGTTTCAGTCAATGTTGTTTGTTCTTCAGGCTTGCCCTGATGGGTAGTGAGAGCGGGGAGGATATTCGAGTCTTTTTCAAAAAATACCAACGTCGAAACGTCGTATGTTTCCGTAGGTCTTTTCCTTCAATCCTGAATAGTTTGATTTGATCAGGCCAACACGCCTGCCAGGCGCCCAGTGAGTAACACGGAATCGTCCAACAGATAGTGTCGACTGGATAAGTCAGCAGGCGCACCGAGCTGCGCTATATAGTAATGCTTCGCATTAAGCGATCTCTCCAGAAAGCGCGCCCAGCCCCTCGCGACGCGCGCCCTCGCACATAAGGATCTTTATGCAAGGTTTTACCCCCTCCCTGGTACGCCGGTTCGGCGCGCTGGCTGCCATCCTCTGCGGGTTGTTTACCGAGCAGGCCAAAGCCGATTACACCGACCTCTCCCTGACCCACGAAAAACACATCCAGGCCTACGTAGTGAATACCGACGGCAGCTTCGTGCTGGATGTCCAACAGGTGTTGCGGGTCAATGAAGAACGCGCAATCAAACCCAATGCCCAGCGCTCAGTCAGCTTTAACCGCACCCTGGAAAACCTGGATATCGTCGATGCGTACACCCTGAAACCCGATGGACGCAAGGTGGCAGTAGCTGCGGCCCAGATCAAGGAACAGCAGGAAATGGCGTCCGTCGAAGCACCGATGTTCCAGGACTCGCGGGTCAAGGTGGTGATATTTCCGGAGCTGGAAGTAGGCGACCGCATGGTCTTGCACTACAGCGCCATCGCAATACCGCCCTGTTTCCCGGGCAGTTCGAAGACCTGTTCTCGCCGGATTTCTACCAGCATGAACAGGTCCGCCTCACCTACGACATGCCCGCCAGCATGCGGCTGAATGCCGACCTCCGGGGCTTCAAGGCATCTGCCCCCACCACCGCCAACGGGCGTACGCTCTATCGTTGGGACCTGGAGCCAGCGGAGAAAAACCGCGTGGAAAACGGCTCCGTCGCCTACACGGATTACGGGCAATTGCTGGCCGTGTCGACCTTCACCGACTACAAGCAATTTGCCAAAGCCTACGCCAACCGTGCCCAGGTTGAAGTGACGCCCGCGATTGCCAAACTGGCCAAGGAACTCACGGCCAACCTTGATACCCCGCACAGCAAAGCCCTGGTGCTGAGTGACTGGGTGCGCAGGAACATTCGCTACGTCGCGGTGTATGTCGGCGCGGGCGGCGTGGTGCCGCACGCAGCCCAGTCAGTGCTGGACAACCGTTATGGCGACTGCAAGGACCATGTCGCGCTGCTCGAAGCGCTGCTGAAGGCGGTGAGCATCGAAAGCTCCCCCGCCCTGATCAACCTCGGTGACGCCTACGTGTTGCCGAAGGTACCGACATTGGGGGTGCTCAACCACGCGATCACCTACGTGCCCAGCCTGAACCTGTACCTGGACTCGACCGCCACCCCCATCGCTGCGGGCTACCTGCCGATTCCGGAGCTGAACAAACCGACCGTGCTGACCCAGACCGGAGAACTGGGCCATATCCCCGCACATCAACAGGGCAAGGTCGACACCACAATGTTGTTCAAGGTCAACGCCAAAGGTGGCGCCGACTTTACCCACGACTCCACCGTGGAAGGTTGGGGGGCGGAATTCAACCGCTTCGTGTTCAAGGCCATGCAGCCGGCAGACCGTGATCAGCTTACCGAGAAAATTCTCAGCATGTACGGGCAATCCGGCAGCGGCACGCTCGAAACCGATTCACTGGAAGGCACCGCCAATACCTTCAAATCCACGATCAAAGGCCATACCGATAACCTGGTAAACCTGCCCGGCCCCACTGGTATGCCCACCTTCACCAGCCTGGCCGGCGGCATCGCGCAGAACGTGTTTACCTTCATGAGCGAAAAGGAACGCACTCAAGCCTTTACCTGCATGTCGGGTGAGATTTCAGAGAGCGCGCGCGTGGAATTCCCCGCGAAGATAAAAATCCTGTCGCTGCCCAAGGCCGTGACCCTCAAAGAAGCCGGCTTTGACTATCGGGCGACCTATATGAAGAAAGCCAATACAGTGCTGATCACCCGCCACTATGGTTTTGCCAAAGCAGACATCCTGTGCCGCCCGCAGGACTTCGAGGCCATGAAGCCGGCGATTGAAGCCATGGTGAACGACCTGAAAAGCCAGATCATCGTACAAACGCGGTAAGCCTTCGGTCCTCGCGCGACACGCGCAACACGCGCGAGGACCCTTGCTGAACAAGCTCGCTTAGAACTTCGCCTGCATGCCCACCCGCAGCGTGCGCCCGGGTGCCGGCATGAAACTCTGCGCCAGCGGGTCCAGGAAATAGCGGTCGGTCAGGTTCTGCAGCGATACATTGAGGCTGGCGTGTTCCTGCAACTTGTAGTTCAGGAACAGATCAACCAGCGCCACTTCGCGGTAATTCAATTGCGGTGTGGTGGCGCCGATCTGCCAGGGCTTGTCAATCGTGACAGTCGGACCGGAGGTGTAGGTAACACGCGTACCCAGTGTCAGGCTCTGGTCGAAGAAACGCAGGCCAGTGGTCAAGTTACCTGCGAACCGTGGCGGGTTTTGTGTATTGGTGTAGGAACCCATGAAGCTGCCGGGTGTGCAGTTTGGGGTCCCGCTCAGATCCTGGTACGGGTTACTCGCCGCCCGCAGCTTGGCAGCAAATGCCGCATCGCAGGTTTCGGTTTTCAAGTAATAGGTGGACGACAGGTCGGCGAACACCCGACCGGCATCGTAGTGGGCCTGCAGCTCCAGGCCGCTGGTCTTGTAGCTGTCGGTGTTGCTGAAGCGCATCAGGCCCATCAGGTCCGGGCTCGGGTCGTAGTAGCGGGTGACGTAGTTCTTGATAGTGTTGTTGAAGTAGGCGAGCTTGATCGCCGCCGAGTCGTTATCCACCAGCAACCCCTTGCCCAACGTGCTGGCGCCGACCTCCCAGTTGCTCGACCGTTCGGGTTTCAGGCCCTTGCCGGGCCGGGTTTGCAATACCCCCTGGCTGGTTTCAAACAGCGAAGGCATGCGCACACCCTGGGTATAGGAGGCATACACGAAGGTGTCTGGAAGCACTTCGATATTGATGCCAAAGGCCGGGGAAAAGGCGCCACCGCTGTCACTCTGTTTGCCGGAATAGTCGTAACCGGTGACCACCTCCCCCACCTGGGGCGCATAGACGGTTGAAGACACCGCGCCGAAGTCGTTGAAGTTGACGCCCTCAAAGGGATAGTTGGTGTCCTGGAAAACGATGCCGTTGTTCAGCCGCGGATCAGTGGTGTTTGTGTACTCGCCATTCTGGTCCGGGAACCACAGCATGTTGCCGGATTTATTCGCGTTGTAGACCCGCAGGTAGCGCAGGTCGCGCTCCTCCCAACGGGCTGTCGCCCTGGCGATGTGATCCTGGCTGCGATAGTAGGTGTAGCGGCCGCCACCCCATAAGGTGAGGGTCTCCACCGGCATGTATTCCAACTTGCCATTGAAGCTGAACTCCTGCCGCGAGCCTTCGCGCAACATACGGTTTGCATTGATATCGTGCTGGTTGGTGACCACACCTTTTTGCGGGCGCAACTCTTCGAGCTGGAACGCGCTGCCCAGGTCCAGCTTCAAGTCGCCGTAGCCGGTACGCCAGCGCGAGGTGTTGGCCAGGCCCCCGCCAATGCGTTGGTCCGCCTGGCGACTCCAGGCACGGTCCGAGCGATACGCCTGGGACGCCGGCGCTCTGACCGAGGTGATCTGACTGGTTTGTGCATCGGTCATCCACAGGTCGGCGGTCAGGTCCACCAGCGGGTTGCCCGCAGGCAGGTAGTTGTAACGCACGGTATAGGTGTCGATTGTGGTGCGGCCCAAGGGGTACTGGTAAATCCCGCCAGTGCCGGTGCGGAAAATATCCGACGGCATGACCTCACCGATATGCCCGTCATAGCGGCGATAACCCAGGTCGAACGTATGGCCGTCCGCCGGGCGCAGGGTGGTCTTGAGCAGAAATGACTCGGTCCTGGACGAGGAATTAAGCACCTCTTCCCCGGCGTTGTAGGTCGTCGCCACGCTGTTCTGCTCATCGCCCTCACTGTCGTAGATACGGTAGCGATCCTGGCCCTTTTTGCCGGCGAAATAGTTGCCCTGGTTGCGCTTGGCATAGGCCGCAACCACGTCGAAAAATTCATGGGAATAGGCGAACGCGGCACTGCCGGACTCGGCCTGCGAACCCAACAATCCGCCTCGGCTCTGGTGCGGCTGCGAGTACAGGCTTTGCGTTTCGGACTGAGGGTCTCGGGAGGCAGGTGCAACGCCGTTGTTCCACAGGTCACCCTTGAGGCGTAGCCCCAGGTTCTGGCCGTCCTTGAGGATGTCGTCGACGTTAAGGGTACGCATCTTCACCGTACCGCCGATCGCACTGGAGGTCAGGCTGGGGCCCTTGTCGATGCTGATGTCGCTGATCAGGTCCGGGTCGACATAACTGCGCTGCTGGGTGCCGGCGTAACCGCGATAGACGTCGAGTGCCTGCTGCGAGCCGTCCACCGTGACCGCCACCCGGCTCTGGCCCTGGATGCCGCGGATGTTCACGTCCAGGCCGCCGCCATTGCGACTGTCACCGACCTGCACGCCGGGCTGCCCTTTCAGCACATCGCCCACCGAGATCACGCCAAAACGCTGCATCTCTTCGCCGGAGATATACACCGAGGAACGCGGCGCACGATACACCTGTGCCGCATTAACGTCTTCGCCCGTCACCTGTTGCGTCGGCAAAAGGACGGCCTCGTTACGCAGGTGCAACACATAGCCGCCGTCTGCCTGGCGCCGATAGTCCAGGCCTGTTCCCGAGAGCAACCGGGTCAGGCCTGACTCGGTATTAAAATCGCCCTGCAGGCCCTGACTGCTCTTGCCGGCGGTCAGCAGCGAACTGCCCGCCATGCTGATTCCGGCCTGTGCACCAAAGCGCGATAACACTTGATCCAGTGGGCCGGCGTCGATGCTATAGGGGCGCTCGTCGGCGGCAAAAACCACCTCGCCCCAAAGCGCCTGGAAACTGAGGAACAGCAGACTGAAGGTGTGGGTACGCAAGACACGAGCGGGGTAAATCATGCAAGGCTCCTGGGGATCAAACCCACCTGTACAGACGGGCAATACCTAAAAGCCAAGCCAGAACGAAAAAACTCTCGCGTCGGTGAAAAAAAACTTCACGCGGGCACCACCGTCACCCAGTAAGGGGTCCGGCGTTCGATACGCACCGGCAGCGTCCTGGCGATCAAGGCCAACGCCGCATTGGTGTCATCCAGCTGAAAACTGCCGGTCACCCGCAAGCCCGCCACCGCTTCACTGCAGCGCAGAAAGCCCGGGCGATAGCGTGAGAGTTCAGCCAGCAATTGATCCAGGCGCATGCGCTCTGCGGGCAGGATGCCGCGTATCCAGGCCTGGGCCAGCACAAGATCCACAGGGCTCGAACGCTCTGCTCCACGCGCGCCGATCATCATTTGCCAACCGGCCTGCAAGGGTATCGGTGCAGGCTGACGCCGCGCACTCACCTGCACCAGCCCGCGCAGGACCGTGACACGGGTGGCGTGGCGATCATGGCGCACCAGCAGGTTGGCGCCTTGGCTGTACAGCGTTGCGTAGGGGGTCAGCAGTTGCAACGCTGCGGAACCAGGCGGGGTATCCAGGGCCAGCTCGCCCTCGACCAACTGCAGGCTGCGTTGCCCTGCATCAATGTCGAGATTGACCGCACTCGCGGTGTTCAACCACAACGAACTACCGTCCGCCAGGCCCCAGTGCCGTCGCTCGCCGACGCGGGTGCGATAACTCGCCAACGCCGAGCGTACCAGCGTGGAGTCCGCACCCTGCCAGCCAATACCGCCCAGCAACCCCAGCGCAAGCAGGCACTTGAGTAAGTGTCGACGACGCTCCGGGTCGACGCCGGCCGACTGCAACGCCCGGCGTGCAGTAACATCGGCTAACAGATTGGCGCCCGGCTGAAGCATCAACGGCAAGCTGCTGACACGCTGCCACGCGTGCTCATGCGCCTCGCTGGCCTGGCGCCAAAGCGCCAAAGCCTCAAGGTCCACCGCGTTCATCAGCCCAGACTGCGAACGCACCAGCCACTCGATAGCACTGTCACGCACCTGGGGGTCGATAGCGGCGCCACTCATTCAAACCGGCTCGCGTAGCAGACACTGAACGCCTTGCCCATCGCACGCTGCACCTGAGCCACCGTCAGGCTAAAGCGTGCGGCGATCTGTGGGTAGGTCAGCCCATCAAGCTGGGATAAAAAGAAAATCTGCCGCACCCGCGGCGACAACCCCACCAGCAGCAAATCCAGCTGCAACAGCGTCTCGACCATCAAGTACCGCTCTTCCGGCGAAGGCTCCTCGGCCATCGGCCGCGCCGCCAGCGCCTCCAGATAAGCCCGCTCGATCACCTGGCGACGCCAGCGATTGATCAGCAAACCATTGGCAATAGTGGCAAGGAATGCCATGGGCTGGCGCAGTTCGCACACGTTTTCCTTGGTGCGCAACACGCGGATAAAGGTGTCATGGGCCAGGTCTTCGGCATCGGCACTGTGCCCCAATCGCCGATGCAACCAGTTGCGAAGCCAGCCATGGTGATTGGCATACAACCTGGCCACGGGCGATGCGATGCTGTGGTCGTGCATAAGAGATCCGCGTTAATGATAATGCTTCTCATCTTAGGGGTGAGGAATACGCGTTGTACAGGGGCTGACTCGGGAACATTGTTTCAGCGCCAACCAAATCCAAGTGTCTAGTCCTGAAATAGGTTTACACCTGTTTCAGTCTCAAAACGCCCGATGCACCGCATCGGGCGTTTTGTATTTC
>NZ_CEEDDZ010000021.1:0-108278 GCF_979253585.1 Pseudomonas sp. AC463
TGTACCTGTGTGATTATCCCCTGGGAAGGCTTGGACGAGGTATGACCCGCGTCCAGGCCTCAAATGTGTAAACGATGCCCCCGGTTTCAGATGTAAACGATGTCTACGGTTCTACACCCCGATGGCGGTGTGTCAGTCAGACAATTTCTAACTGACACGCCGCTATCAGGGGCAAGCCCTCCCACATTTGGCTTTGCGACATCCTTCGCTACAAAACCCACAGGCTTTTCACCTCTCAATCCGTATAATGCGGACCTTTCAGGGTTGTAAGAAAAGCGGCATACACTTGTAGCCTTATTACCCGAGCTTCCGCACA
Organism: Pseudomonas sp. AC463; assembly: GCF_979253585.1. Taxonomy (NCBI): domain Bacteria; kingdom Pseudomonadati; phylum Pseudomonadota; class Gammaproteobacteria; order Pseudomonadales; family Pseudomonadaceae; genus Pseudomonas; species Pseudomonas sp. AC463. The sequence goes on from NZ_CEEDDZ010000021.1 coordinate 317, forward strand.
GGCCTGCTGAGTCGGGCCATTCACACAGGTGCCATCCATGGATTTCAACCCGCTCGACCTTATCCTGCATCTCGACGTTTACCTCGACATGCTGGTAACCAATTACGGTCCGTGGATCTACGCCATTCTGTTTCTGGTCATCTTTTGCGAAACCGGCCTGGTGGTCATGCCTTTCCTGCCGGGTGATTCGTTGCTGTTCATTGCCGGCGCGGTAGCGGCAGGCGGCGGCATGGACCCGGTGTTGCTGGGCGGCCTGTTGATGCTCGCGGCAATACTCGGCGACAGCACCAATTACGTGATCGGGCGAACGGTGGGCGAACGCTTGTTCAACAACCCCAACTCGAAAATCTTCCGCCGCGACTACCTGCAAAAAACCCACGATTTCTACGACAAGCACGGCGGCAAAACCGTGACCCTGGCGCGCTTCCTGCCGATCCTGCGCACCTTCGCACCGTTCGTCGCCGGTATCGCGAAGATGCCCTACCCGCGGTTCTTCGGGTTCAGCGTGCTGGGCACCATCTTGTGGGTCGGCGGCCTGGTAACCCTGGGCTACTTCTTCGGCAATGTGCCCTTTATCAAGAAAAACCTGTCGCTGCTGGTGGTGTTCATCATCCTGCTGTCGCTGGTGCCGATGATCATTGGTGTGTTCCGCAGCCGCTTTGGCCGCAGCGCCTCCGAAGCCAAGTCGCAGTAACCTCAGGATGTGGTCCCTCAGCGCCTGGCGTCGCCGGCGCCTGCTGGCCAGGCACCCGATTGCCGACGACACCTGGCAACGGGTGCGCCACCACCTGACCTTCCTCGACGGCATCAGCGCCGAGCAAGACCAGTGGCTGCGCGAAGCCTGCGTGGTATTCCTCGCCGAAAAACACCTCACCGCCCTTTCCGGCGTCGAACTGCATCAGGAACAACGCCTGTTGCTCGCCGCCCAGGCGCAGCTGCCGTTGATGAACCTCGGCGACCTCGACTGGTACCAGGGTTTCCACGAAATCGTGCTGTACCCCGACGACTTCGTCAGCCCCCAGCGGCATCGCGACAGCAGCGGCATCGAACACGAATGGGACGGCGAACACAGCGGCGAAGCCTGGCAACAGGGCCCGGTGATCCTCGCCTGGCCCGGCGTGCTGGGCAGCGGGCAATGGGAGGGCTACAACCTGGTCATCCACGAACTGGCGCACAAACTCGACATGCTCAACGGCGACGCCAATGGCCTGCCCCCCTTGCACAACGACATGCGCGTGCAAGAGTGGGCCAGCGTGATGCAAGCCGCCTACGACGACCTGAATCGCCAGTTGGACGCCAACCCGGAACTCGACACCGAAATCGACCCCTATGCGGCGGAAAACCCGGCAGAGTTTTTTGCCGTCACCAGCGAATATTTTTTCAGCGCCCCGGATTTACTGGTCAGCAGTTATCCACAGGTGTACGCCCAACTCAGTCGCTTCTACCGCCAGGATCCCCTGGCCCGCTTGCATCAACTGCAAGCGCACGACCCGCGTTATCAGCCACAAGGCGAATGACCGTACGACGTCTGGCGCATGGCATCGGCGGCGGAATATGCCTATAATCGCCGCCACTTTTAGGCCAATCCGGCCAAGTTTCTTGGCCAATTAACGGGGGCAACGCCCAATGAGCTACAGCAAGATTCCGGCTGGCAAAGACCTGCCGAACGACATCTACGTCGCCATCGAGATTCCGGCCAACCACGCGCCGATCAAATACGAAATCGACAAAGACAGCGACTGCCTGTTCGTTGACCGTTTCATGGCCACCCCGATGTTCTACCCGGCCAACTACGGTTTTATCCCTAATACCCTGGCTGACGACGGTGACCCCCTCGACGTGCTGGTTGTTACCCCTTACCCGGTGACTCCAGGCTCGGTAATCCGCGCGCGCCCAGTCGGCATCCTGAACATGACCGACGACGGCGGCGGCGATGCCAAAGTTATCGCGGTACCCCACGACAAACTGTCCCAACTGTACGTGGACGTGAAGGAATACACCGACCTGCCGCCACTGCTGCTGGAACAGATCAAGCACTTCTTCGAGAACTACAAAGACCTCGAAAAAGGCAAGTGGGTGAAGATCGACGGTTGGGGCAACGCAGACGCCGCCCGCGCCGAGATCATGAAGTCGGTTGCCGCCTACAAGGGCTGATAACCGCTACTCATTGCCCCGGCAATAAAAAAAGCCCCGATCATTCGGGGCTTTTTTTGTGGGAAAAATTAAACGACAAGTTCATCAATTTATAAACTCTGTTTATTTGGTTTTAAAATACGAAGTATCGGGCTACAACTAAGCAAATACCTACACACCCAACTCAACGCATGGTTTATTTGATCTGTTTTTCCGGCCAGTAAACTCCTCGTTTATGAATACATCAGGTGATCGCTTAAAAGCACTCTTACGGGAAGTTCATCTTTCCGCCTCCGACTTCGCCAAGAACCGTGGTGTCACGCCTCAACACGTGAACAACTGGTTCAAGCGCGGTGTACCCATGGGCCGACTCAACGAGATCGCAGAACTGCTGTGCATCTCCAGCCGTTGGCTGCGCACCGGCGAAGGCCCAAAACACCCACCGGCCAACTTCCTGCTGGAAGGCCCGGAAACACGAAAAGGACTTCCAACGCTACGCGAAGCAACCGGCAAATACCTCACAGGCCCCGCCTGCACCCCGGAAAAACTCGACGTGGAGATCCCTCTCCACGCTTCATTCACCTCCAGCGAACGCATCCGCGTCTCCGTGCACGCCCTCGAAATTCTCAACGTAAACCCCGACCGCGCACTGGGCGCCTACATGGTCGACAACAGCATGACCGACATCATCCAGCAAGGCGCCACCCTCGCCGTTGACCAAGGCCGCACCCAAATCACCGACGGCGAGATCTACGCCGTCGAACACGACGGCATGCTGCGCATCAAGTACCTCTACAACCGCCCGGGCGGCGGCTTGCGCATGCGCAGCCACAACGCAGGCGAACACCCGGACGAATACCTCACGCACGAACAGCGGTTCGAACAAAACTTCGAAATCGTGGGCTGGGTATTCTGGTGGTCCACCCTGAACAACCGCCGGCCGGTCCCGCTGGACGAACACCTGCTGGGCTGGGAAGGCTCTAAATCGGATCCGGAGGTGGGCATTTGAAATGAATGTGGGTATCATGCGCCGCACATTTGGCAGGGGTAGCTTTGCGCTATCCACCCTGCTCGGCGATGCGGAGGAGTTCCCGCTGATGCCCCTACTATTCAGCCAGACGGTACGTTGGCTGAGCGATTTGAAGGCTGGTGAGGTTTACCAAAAATAAGCTGAACCAGTCCCCGAGAAGCCGGCCACAAGCCGGCTTTTTAATTGTCCAAAATAATCCTCTCCCATCCGACAACCCTGCCGATAGCCTATCTATCACGGGCGTTTCAGACGCATCTCTGTCCGATGGTGTTCAACGCCATCTGACCTCATCCGACGATGAGGTGGGGGGACAAGTGGGGGGACAAAAGGGACGACAGGGGAAATCCAATGGGTAAACTGAATCCGAAACAAGTCGAAAACCTGATCGAACCTGGAACCTATGAAGATGGTGAAGGGCTTCGCTTGGTCGTCAAACCTACCGGGCGCAAGTCCTGGCTACTACGCTTTCAACTGGCAGGCCGTCGCAGAGAGATGGGCTTGGGCTCATTCCCTGAAGTGAGTCTCAAGAAAGCCAGGCTTGAAGCCAGCGCTAAGCGCAGTCAATTAAGCGATGGTGTAGATCCTCTAGCCGCTCGCGACATCGAGCGCGCAGCTCAACGCGAAGCCCAACGAGCAAGCGAGGCAAAACAGCTGAAGTTCGAGACGCTCGCGAAAGAGTACTGCGAGGCCCACGGAGGCACCTGGTCAGAGAAGTGGCGTAAAGGCTGGCTACGGAAGCTGGAGCTGTATGCGTTTGCCCATATTGGCAAACTGTCTGCCGAGGAAGTTGGAACGCCCCAAGTACTCAAGGTGCTGCAACCCATCTGGGCCACCAAGACCAGAACCGCCGACGAGGTACGTGGGCAAATTGAGCAGGTTCTGGACGCCGCCAAGGCACGGAATTTACGAGAGGGTGAAAACCCTGCTCGCTGGCGTGGCCACCTAGACAATCTGTTGAGTCGCGCGGAAAAGAAGAAGGCACGAAAACGCGAGCACTTTGAAGCGCTGCGGTGGCAGGACGTGCCAGTTCTGATGAACAAACTCAGAGCAAACAGCACACCAGCGTCACTGGCGGCTCAATTACTTATCCTGACCAGTGCACGAGCCCATATGGTGAGGTTTGCACGGTGGGATGAGTTTGATTTGGAAGCTGCTATTTGGTCGCTGCCAGATGAGCGCATGAAGATGCGAGTAGCTTTCGTAATCCCACTTGCCAATAAAGTCATAACGCTGGTGCAGAGCATTCCACGAAATGAGGGAAGTCCTTATCTATTCCCAGGCCAGGGCAAGAGCGGAGTAATGCACGCAAATGCCATACGAACGCTCCTGCATGGCATGGGGTACGAACACGTCACACGACACGGCTTTCGATCCTCGTTTCGAGACTGGGCCGGTGAATGCACTCACTACCCACGAGAGGTCTGCGAGATGGCACTGGCGCATGATGAGCGTGACCAGACTGAGGGAGCCTACTCTCGCTCCGATTTCTTAGAAAAACGCCGATCTCTGATGGTTGATTGGGCTAGGTTTGCTAGTCCGACGATCATTCGACCTCCTAATTAGAAGGCTGTTGTCATGCCTATAAAAAATGCATAATTAAAAGAGTTAGTGATAATCACTTGCTTTTTGCCAGCTTTGAAAGGTAGGCCTCTTTAGGCCCACCTTTAGCTTTTAGTGCAGACCTGATGAAGTTTTCTCCACTCCCAACAACCTTCCCAAACCTCTTTGAAATAATGAAGCCATCAAGCTTTTCGTAAAGCTTCTCAATTGTATCGACCTGAGTCTTCCAACCCTCGCTAGGAGCGTCATTGAGCAGAAGACCAACCAAATGCTCGGATACAATTTCCCTGATACGCCTGGTTTTTTGGCCACCGCTAGATGGCCCTTTTATGAAAATTTCAGCCTGCCTAGTAAAGTCCTGATACCCATCAAAAAAACCTAGCTGATAAGACGCATAAGTAAGCAGGGTCAAGCCTTTATTTTCATCTTCCAATCTTAACGATTCCATTGCAGCGAGATAATATATGCTAGCAAAGAAAAAACTAATCATAAGATCATCTGCACGATCAACAGCTTTGTCGACACTCCAGTAGCACGAGGCTATTTCATCTAGACTTATGTCCTGAGCACCAATATATTTCTCAACACGCTTCCTGAATCCAGAGTAAAATTCATCCGGCCAGAACTCTTTAAATATCCCCTGCAAGGCCCTGCCCACCTTTATCGAAATACGCCCTACATCTAGAGTGGAAATTTCTTTCGGAAGCAATGGCAGGGAAAGCAAACTCACGTAACACCCCAATAGCTAAGTCTTGGTAAATTTCACCCCAAATGCTACCACACAATTGATGCAGAACACTAAAACTTAGAAACGCCGAAGATAACGTGACAACCTCAAAAACTACCAAGTACGAGCGCGAGGGCCGCTTAATTCAATATGCCGAGCTCTACCACTTCTAGAAAAATCAATTTTACCCTGATCGCGCAGTACGGATAACGCTCTATCTAACCGCTCCTTTTCTCTTAGCTTGTTCGGACCACGCTGCAGAACATCATTTTTATAAACATAACCCAAGCCCTTACTTCGATAGCGATCAAACCAGATATTTAATTGAACGGCATCAATTTCTTCCTGTTTTGGTATCGCAAAGATACGCTTAAATTCATCCGAACACCAAAGGCAAAGCTCAACTGCAAACTCCAGCGTTTGCAATGATACATCCCCATCAAAACCCTCAAACAAATGGAACAGCGCAGCCACCCTGGAAATATTGTCGGCCAGTTTTGAGGCGTGATCACCAAATCCTTCGAACCTCCCACCCTTATTAATCGCTGATTCGATAGCGTTAAAAATATCTAACCAACGCTCACTCGCCTCAGGAGAAAACTGGACAGTCTGACGCTGATGGTTAACAGTACTGTCTAACAAAGCCGCATTCTGCCTGACGATTACTTTTAGGCGATCGGAAAAGGCACTGCAATGCTCCCAGGACGTTGTTCCATTCCTAATAAGCCTGGAGCCTTGGGTTGACATTGGGTAGCAGACTAAATAACGAGCCCAAAGCCCCGACCCTCGAGACTTTTCACCTAGACGTTTTATATAATCTCTAAACGCACTTTCCTGCGCCATTATGGACACCGTTAAGCGCGCCCCATTAAGCTCGTAGCTTTCTGTAGTTCTACGATCAACAGTAATTGAATCGCCACTCCATATAGAATTTTGCTTTGGCAGATCATTCAGCGCGCGCCCATTTAAAACCCCACCACCTTCACTGGAAATCAACCCGGCCGTCGGTAAATTTTGATGAAGCCCCAGAAACAATGCTTCAGGCGTAGAGTCATCATACAAAATCTTAAACTGCTTAGGCTTATCTGGTCTGCTGTCACCATGTTCATACAAAAGCAGCTCACTTTCTTGCGCGCACTTCCCGCTAAGCATAAGTTTTCCTATCGACCTAAGAATAGCTTTGTTTTTTGCCTCCCATATTTTGCATTTAGTTCCCCATTCATTAATCTTCGACTGATACGCCACCCCATATTCTTCTTGCACCTCTCTAACCGGAGCTAGAAATATGTTTTCAGCCGTTGATTTTCGCTCGCCGGAGTTTGCAATAGTCAAAAGCATTAACGAAACTGGAACGTATTGACCATTTGGCTTTCGAACATCAAAGAGCCCTTGTATTGATACGGAAATAGCCGTCAATGCACTGAACAAAATCAGAGGCAATGGAGCCTGAATATTATTTTGAGTCTCATCAATTGCTGCGCCAAGGAGTGGCAAAGGTGTGCATCTTGGAAAAGGACTACCGCACGCTGGCAAGCCTCTTTTGAGGCCATAGTAGGACGTCATTAGCAATCCCCCCCGACAACCACTAATGCTGCACTGGCGCCACTTTGACAAACGCTACTCTTAATTTCGGTGCGCATGCGCCCTCCCCAGCCAGCGGCAATCCTAGAGTCAATCCAGCCGCAGAGGTCAGACTCGATCCAGCCGACAGCCCCACATCTGCCGCTCCCACTCGAGAGCTTGATTGGATGTGGGAAAGAGGGATCATGCCTCGGTGAATTCAGATTCAACCAATCGTAGACAGTTGAGCGACTGACCCCCACCCGCTCTAAAACCAGTTTCAAACGCAGCACTCTGATAGCTGGTTTCCCACCTTCCTCCAAGCCAAATACGTTACTGGCTTTATTGTCAGTGATGCTCATCTCTCCACCCTCCAGCTCATTCATCGAAAGATTGCGATGCTAGGGCCTTTGAGCAGCAATGGCGCGCCACCTGCTTACCACCGAAAAATAATACAAGCGCTCGACTTCACAAAATAGAAACAAGTATTTTTTTTCGAGCCAAACTCACCAAAATTACCGGCGTAAGCTGCTATTTCCGCTATTAGTAGCGGGAATAGCAGTTGTCAGAGCTGTCGATTAAAAAATTTTTAGTCATACATCACTGCAATGACATCCACCGATGGAGCTCAAACCATGTCATTGCAGTGCCCTCGCTGCCACTCCCCCCAAATCGCATCCCTAAAAACAGCCTTGAAGATCACTGCCGCCGTTTGCGCGGTCGGCGGTGTCGCACGCGGAGTAAGCGCCGCGCTTGCTGGCGGCCAGGCCGGCGCCTCTGTCGGCGCTATTGGCGGCCCAATCGGTATCACCTTCGGATCAGTCTCAGGAGCCATTCTCAGCGGACTCGCTGGGGGTGTAGGTGGCTGCGCCCTCGGGGCTCAGCTCGGAGAAAAACTCGATCGCCACGTGTTCGCTAATAACCTCTGCCTCGTCTGCAATCATCGCTTCAACCTACCTGCCTAATCCTCTTTCAACATTCTTCGGCCAATGCTGCGCGATGCGCAGCATTTATGCCGGCAAGCCCCTCAAGGAATCACTCCTATGGCTCATCTCGTCGAACAAATGGCTTACGTTGGCGCTATCCCTTGGCATGGTCTGGGGAACCGCCTGACACAAAACCAACCGCTCGAAGTCTGGCAGCAGGAAGCCGGCATGAACTGGCAGATCCAGGAAAGCCCCGTTCACTTCAAGGCCGATATCATCGGCAACCTTGGCACGATCCACTCCTTTCCAGAGCAGAAGGTCCTGTATCGCTCAGACACCAAGGCCCCCTTGTCGGTGGTTTCCAACCGCTACCAGATCGTGCAGCCTCGTGAGGTGCTGGAGTTCTACAGAGATCTGACTGAGGTCTCCGGTTATGAGTTGGAAACAGCTGGGATACTCAAAGGTGGCCGCAAGTTCTGGGCTCTGGCCAGGACCGGACAGACAACCATGCTGAAGGGGAACGATCAGGTGAATGGCTATCTTCTGTTAGCCACCTCCTGTGACGGCACGCTGGCCACGACGGCAACCCCGACCACCGTGCGTGTAGTTTGCAACAACACACTGACCATCTCCCTGAACGGCGCTACCCGCGCAATCAAGGTGCCGCACAACACGCGCTTTGATCCGCAGGCCGTGAAGAAACAACTGGGCATCGCCGTCTCCCAGTGGGATGAGTTTGTGTACCGCATGCGCGCACTGGCGGAACGCAAGGTCCAGTGGCATGAGGTCATGGGCTTCTTTATGAATGTGCTTTGCGACGTCAACCCGAACAGCCCGTTGCCCGAAGCCCTGCCGAATGAGCGAGCACTGCGTAAGGTGCAAAGCCTGTATGAAGGCCAAGGTCGTGGAGCGACGTTTGAATCAGCCCAAGGAACTGCGTGGGGTTTGCTCAACGCCGTGACCGAGTATGTCGATCACGAGCGCCGTGCACGCAGTACTGAATACCGTATGGACTCCGCGTGGTTTGGGGCCGGCGGCGCCCTCAAAGAGCGCGCACTGAACGCAGCGCTGCAACTCGCCGCTAGCCTTACTCATCTACTCAACTATTAAAGCGCCTGATCAGCTTCTGCTAGCCGGGCGTTTTTATGTCGCACTGGAAAACATCATGAGCACGCAAACTCTGTAACAACCCTGCTGCAAATCCCATCCTGTCTTACGCCTGACTGGAACCAACCCTCACCCGCCCAAAAACTGGAATAGCAAGCCAGGCGACACAATGCCAAGCCCACCGTTCAGTAACCGTGCTTCTCAATACGTCCTCCGCATTCGTACAGGAGTATCCGCATGAAATATCATAAACTCATACCTGGTGAAACGATCGGTACCTATGTCATGGGATCATCAGTCACTGAGGCTGACATCCTGCAGATGGCGCAACAGCTTGCGATGAGTCGCCTGTCTAAAGGCCAGGCACTGACTGAGCCTCGGCACGTATTCAGCCACCTTCAAACACTGCTGCAGTACCATGAGTACGAAGTCTTTGCCTTGCTGTTGCTCGATACTAAGCACCGGGTTATCTGTTTCCGAGAGCTGTTTAGGGGCACTCTAGACAGCTCCAGCATATATCCAAGGGAAGTAATGAAAATCGCCTTGGAGCACAATGCTGCCGCCCTGATCCTGGTGCACAACTACCCCTCTGGGAACCCCGAACCAAGTCAAGCCGATCGTACGCTGACCACCACCCTGAGGAATGCCCTAAACATGGTTGGTACCCGGATATTGGATCATGTCGTCGTGGGCATTGAAGGATGCGTGTCGTTTGCCGAACGGGGTTACCTGTAACCTATAAAGGCTGGTTTATTTACTCCGACCGACAGACTCACCCTGGTCAACGTCGAAGCGGCCATTGACCTGGAAAGCTCTCACTTCATTCGCATTTATATTTGTCATACCTCCTTACCCAACGACTGATCAACAGCAATTCGTTACTCACCTCCAACTGCATCCAAATCCATGCTGACCATCCCCGTATACTTTAGTAGCGGCCTTGCAGAGATAGCTCGCCCTGAAGAAAAGCTCTTGCAGCTCCCGCTCATCATCTCTGTCCAATTGGTAGGTAGGGTTATCTGGTATATGTACCAACCCATTACACTCATCGAGCGTTAACCGCAGAGCACTAGCCCAGGCTTCTACAAGGCGATTAAAGATGTTCTCCCTGCCTAGCTCAAATTTACCGAGTGCAGTGAACGCATCGCGGTTAAGCAGGATGAGAACGTGGTAATGAGGCTTACCCAAGCACCCTATCTCTCTCGCCCAAACATACCGCACCTTAGAATCATGGATATACTTTCCTGACAAGCCAGCCTTTAATCGATTGTGCTTGATCTTCGCTTTAAAGGACGCAAGGAAGCGTTCTATCGCCTCGTTCGTATATAGATAGTCAGGCAGTTCTATAGCAGCGGGAAAGCGCAGGTCAAATCTGAAGGCGAAAACACGCGAGTAATCATCGAGTGCTCGACAAACAACCTCATCAAGACGCCTTAGGTAATTCCGTACGAAAGGACCTTTATTCACCTGAATAGGAAGCCCACGGTAATGATCTTCACGACAGAGCGTAAGATTAGAGTTTTCTGGATGACGCGTCATGACCGACACTCCGGCAAGTTAAATACATATCGAAGTTAGCCCCAGTAATTAATTACAACAGCAACCAAATTGATTTCTCTTACCGAAGCAAATCAAGCCATACACAACCACTTGATAATAACCAAGCAGCCAGACTCTCTCATCAATAAATCCCCTACCAATTTCCGCAGTGGATCTAGGCATTACAAGAGTCACAGACCCAGCACTACCTGTAAATATAGCAATATATATAAACATACTACCAATACCGAAAGCTTACCCTGCCGCACCACCGTCATCCTACAACCAAAACCACCCTGTACACCGACAAATTACAACCAACCTCAACTCTGGAGAAATAAAACCGCACCCAAAAATGTTCAACCATGCTTCCTAAGATTTATTCCTTACCAATTAAAGCAAAACGTGAGCAGCCAACAACCAACCGAAATATCTAAACACGATTACGACCAGTGCAAGGGACTACGACCAATGTACTCAATATATAACCCAGACAAGGCCCGCGTGCGCGCGCCTCTTATGCGCTTGAAAAAAACCTTGCCATACAGGAACAATGTTCCCAATATGACGCTATGCCAAACGAAGCGGCACCCAACAGTGACGGAGCAGGACGACATGACTATCAAAAAGCAAGCCAAGCCTACTGAAGCACTTCAGAGCTTCGAGGTTTTCTATAACGGCGAGCTGTTTCAAACCGTCGAGTTTTCCAGCCTTCGCAAGTGCAACAACTGGGCCCAAAAGAATCTAGAGACACCGTTCCTTTATGTGATCAAAACGCCTAACTGCAACCGTGAGAGCTGCATCGAGCTGTCCAAGCGCTACTTCTCGACCAAACACCGCGTGTACCCGGATCTATTTGAGCGCCCTGATTGGGACGTCGTGACCGAGGCAGAACTGCAACAGCTTGCTGAGAGTCGCATTGTGCGGGAAACCCGCGAGCGGACAGGGGTACCGCTTTCTGTCCAAGTCGGTGGCGGTAGATACGACGTCACCATCGTTCACTTTGACAAGCCAATGCGTGACCGCGTTGAGATCATTAAGGGTGACCTGAGCCGCGAAGAAGCTTACGAATTCATTCGCAACTACGGCACCGATACCGTCACCAACGTAGTGACACCGACCGAAGAGGAAGTGAGGCCAGTGACCAAAATGAGTCAAGCCGAGCGCCAGCAGTTGATCCTGACCACGTTGCTGGACACCATCAAGCCAGAAAACACTGGCTGGCGAGAAATCGTCAAGGCCATTGAAGCACTGCACGTGGTCAAGCCAGACGGCTGGCTGGAAGTGCGCGACGTGCTTCAATACGCCTTGGATCAAGGCCGCATCGCTCGCCCTAAGTTCGATCCGCATGCCGATGACGAGTATTACTTTGCAATTTCCCCCACCTACCCTACCAACACGGAGGCGGATGAATAAGCACCGGTTGACGTGCTCGTAGAGAAAAAGAACCGGTGACGAATGTTGGTGTGTATCCGGGATACGGAACTGAAGACATGTACCCTCGAAAGCCAGACGCCTCATTGCACGACCCATCCCCGGCCTACTTGCGTGGCCTTCTGGAGACGGCAGGAATCACTCAAGAAGCAGCAGCGACTGCACTCGGTATCACTGACCGGGTTATGCGCTACTACTTGAGCAGCCAAGAGTCGGCCACCTACCGACCAGCACCCTATGCAATCCAGTACGCGCTTGAGCAACTGGCGGTATACGCTGCAAAGAAGCGAAGCGTTAAACGCGCCTGAGTTTCTGGATGGGACGGCGGTCACCGCATACCCGCGCCAGAACGACCTAGACGCAACCCTGCGCGAACTCTTGAAATATGTCCTCGGGTCGCCCTCCCGACTTTCAAAAAAACGTCCAAATCAGCATATGTCACTCGATCCGGCCTTCCCGAGACCTTGCTTCGGTGAATGGACGGCGTCGAGAAGACGCAGCTTCTGATCCAGCATAAGCAGTGTCCCAGGATCCTTTTTCAACTGACACTCCCAGATGATCAGGACATTCCAGCCAGCAGTTTTAAGTGCCTCGATGTTGGCAAGATCTCTCTCCACGTTCTTTTGAAACTTTTCGCTCCAGAACTCGGGGCGCGTCTTCGGACTTGTAGCCAAGGCGCAACCTGGATGGCGATGCCAGAAACAACCATGGACGAAGATGCAGACCTTCAAACGAGTGAGCACAAGATCGGGTTTACCCGGAAGATCCTTCCGATGTAGCCGGTAGCGATAACCCCGAGCATGCAGGAATCGCCTGACGACCATCTCCGGCACGGTATTCTTGCCGCGAATAGCAGACATCATCTTAGAACGAGTGTCCGGGTCAACTATGTCCATATCGGCTCCCAATCAAAAGGGAAAATTGCTGCAATCACCTTTGGGCTACGGCCCGCTCTGACGGTCTACCAGATCGTCGACTTTCAGGCGCTTATGTGCCCAGCAACTTCACTCCAGTCAAGCTCAGGATGTGAGCGTCGAAGTCGACCTTGCTGAAACCCTTCAACTGTATTTATATACAGCAATCAACGGAATTTTTTATACTGTGACCATCAGGGTTCGACCAAAAACGCTTCACATTCGTTCCCTACGGGATAGAATAGTGATATCTCGTCACAGATTTGACCCAGAAGAGCATTCAATGAATTTTCTTGATAGTGAGCAACCTTCCACCTATGCCGACGTCACTGCCATTGCAGACCGGTCTGGAAACCACGCAGGCAGTGATTTAGCGCTATTGCACCAGCTCCTCGAGATTTATGACCAGGGCTTCCTCGCAGAAATACTAAATGAAGCCAGCCCCGGTCATTGGTGCCGTGAAACCATCAACCGCTGGTACAAAGGTAAGGCATCTCCAAAGCTTTCATATGTTGATCACAAGCGGTTGAGCGCGCTCCTTCCTCGCAAAGCCGAAGGCAAGCGAACATTTACCTTCATCGATCTTTTTGCCGGGATCGGCGGGATCCGAAAGGGGTTCGAAGCGATTGGGGGGGAATGCCTCTTTACCTCCGAATGGAACAAGTATGCGGTCCGAACCTACAAGGCTAACCATTACTGCGATCCGGTTCGCCATCGTTTTAACCTAGACATCAGGTCCGTGACCCTCTCGGACAAATCTGAAATCAGCGAAGATGAGGCATACCGCAATATAGATCGCGAAATCCCGGATCATGATGTACTACTTGCCGGTTTTCCTTGCCAGCCATTCTCCCTAGCAGGCGTATCGAAGAAGAACTCTCTAGGTCGCAAGCACGGGTTCGAGTGCGAAACCCAAGGCACCCTGTTTTTCGACGTCGCTCGAATCATCGCAGCCAAGCGCCCTGCTGCGTTTTTGCTTGAGAACGTGAAAAATCTCAAAAGCCACGACAAGGGCAATACCTTCCGTATCATCTGCGAAACGTTGGATGAGCTCGGTTACGAGGTGGCTGATGTGAACGCACCCAAGGGCGCGGACCCAAAAGTGATTGATGCGGCGAAGTTTTTGCCGCAACACCGTGAGCGGATCGTTTTGGTCGGCTTCAGACGGGATCTGAATGTCCATCAAGGATTTACACTGAAGGACATCGTTAAATACCAGCCCGCGCAAAAGCCCTCGTTCGGGGACCTTCTTGATAAGGACGTCGACAGCAAGTACATCCTTACGCCAAAACTTTGGGAGTACCTGTACAGGTACGCCCAAAAACACAAGGAGAAAGGCAATGGTTTCGGTTTCGGATTGACTGGTCCAAACAGCGTAGCGCGTACGCTATCTGCTCGCTACCACAAGGATGGCTCCGAGATTCTGGTTGATCGTGGATTTTCAGAAAAGTTGGAATTCCATGACGTACTCAACCATCGGCCACGTCGCCTGACTCCTCACGAATGCGCCCGGCTTATGGGTTTCGACAAACCTGGTGAAAGCACATTTGTCATTCCCGTGTCCGACACGCAGGCGTACCGTCAGTTCGGCAACTCTGTTGCGGTTCCAGTCTTCGAAGCGGTGGCACGGATGATGGAGGACCGAATACTGGCAGCCAAGGAGAAAGTCCAGGATATTGAGAGGCCGCAGCTGGAAATAGCCCTCACAAGCTGACAGTGACAAGCCAAGAATCCTCATTTTTCGAAGACCTGAAGTCAAGGAACAGCTTCAATACAGTCGTTTCTTTGGCTCATTCCAATTCCGACTCAAGTACCCCGCCCTAAGCTCTCGTCTTCGCGATGACCCCATCCAGGGTCATCAGCTTTTCGCGTGCCTGAGAAGGGTATTTTTTGTGCAACGGCTCAGGCACCACCAGTGTGACTTACTAATTCGACATCTCAGCGAACCGCTGAGCCCCCCCCTGAAGCGTGAACAGATGAACTTGCTCCGCCCTGTTGGCTTCGATCAGAACTTTGCATCAGCCGTCTCCTTGCAGGTTGTATCAATGTTGGGTAATTGCACAGACTTGCCCCCCCATTTGCACTCGACCTGACCTATCATTTCCATCGGATTTGACCACCACACTGCGTGGCCATGACCGGCAGAGAAACGACCCATTGCCGCTTAGATCTGTTGCTGGAAAGTGTCTACGAAAAGAGGGGCAATTCAGGCTCGTGCTCACCCTCGCCCTCACCCTCACCCTCACCCTCACCCTCTTTTGCCCTCATGCATCCTCGACGCCAATGGTGGCACCTTGCCTATGCAAAAAATCTTGACTATCCTAAAAACATTTCCTAAATATTTCAGAAATATCTCTTAGATATTTGCGATTTTTCTTGGAATTTCTGAGGAACATATGGAAGAAAAACGCGAAAAATTTGTGCGGCTTGCCGAGCAGCGCGTAAACCGTGCGCTCAACGATATCCGACTGATTGGAAACCTTTCCAATCGTAGTGCCTACAGCTTCACCGATGACGACGTGAAGAAAATATTCAGGGCGTTACAGAAGGAGCTGGACCAGGCAAAGTCCCGCTTCAGCGATGCAGAGAACGCATCAGGTGGTGACTTCAAGCTGTAAGTCACCTCGCACCTCACAATCCTTCGGGGTATCCCAAAAATGACCGCTCCAGAACTTGAATTCCTTAAGAACGAAGCCGGTGAGGAAGAGGGTCTTTCCGATGCTGGCATCGAAACCTTCCGCGACGATCCATACGCAAGCTGCGCGAGGGAAGCAGGCCAAAACTCCCGAGATGCAGGCCTTAATAATGGTGCGCCAGTCCGCATGACGTTCGACCTGATCCTGGGAGATCGCGAAGACCTCCCCTTCTATGAATCGCTTGCGGGAGCGTTGGATTGTTGCCGCAGCCAGGCACACGCGGAGAAGGAGAAGGAATTCTTCAAAAACGCATGTGCAGTAATTTCCAAAGCGACATTGCCGATTCTGAGAATCTCGGACTTCAATACCAAGGGGCTGATAGGTCCTCCGGAGAAGAGCGGAACTGTGTTTCATTCATTGCTGAAGTCATCTGGCGTCAGCAAGAAGGACAGCGAAACCTCGGGTGGATCTTACGGAATCGGGAAGAACGCAAATTTTGCAGTTTCTGATTTGCAGACAGTGATGTATTCGACAGTCTATGCCGGGGAGTCGGGTGAACAGGCTTTCGCCGCTCAAGGTAAGGTGAAGTTGGTATCTCATGAGGATGAGAGCGGAGTACATCGTCGGTCAACGGGATACTGGGGCTTCCCGGATGGCTTCCGTGCAATTACTACCGAGTCAGTGGTTCCCGAATGGATGAGGCGTTCGGAAATCGGAACCTCAATATTCTGTGTCGGATTTCGCCAGTCAGAAGGCTGGGCGGAGCGAATGACATACTCGCTCGTGTCCAATTTTTTTGTGGCCATTCAGAACGAAGATATGGAATTCGAGGTGGATTCGGGAAGAATCAAAATCAACAGTAATACCCTTGAGGGGTTATTGTCCCGTCAGGACATTGAGGACACCGCTGAGAAGTCGGGCCATTCTTCTGAACTGGAGTTTGCGTGCCAGTTGCACCGATGCTTAGTTTCCGAGGCAGCGGCAGAAGAAATAATTGATATCCCCGGTCTGGGAAAGATAAAAGTCCGCATTCTGGCTGAGGTCGGCATGCCGCGACGAGTTGGATTCGTGCGAAACGGCATGCTTATCACCGACAACCTGAAAAACTTTGGCCATTCTTTTACGAGGTTCAATGGCGCAGACTTCATCGCGTTGGTACAGCCCTGTGATGATGCAGCTGGCAAAGTCCTGAAAAGGCTGGAGAACCCTGCGCACAATGCTTTTTCTGCCGAGCGTATATCCGACCCGACAGGGCGTCGTGTCGCTGAAAAAGCAATGCGAAGCTTGGGTAATAAATTGCGCGAGATGATTAAGGCATTTACTAGTGCACCGGCGGAGGACTCACTGGCGCTGGACGAGTTGGGGAAATATTTCGCCTACAGGGGTAAATCTGATTCGGCACCTGATCCAACGAGCGAGAGTGATCCAGAAACGTACACATATTCTGCAGCGCGTGTACCGGTAAGAAAGACAGGGGGCTCCGGTAGAAATGGCAATGAGGGTGGACAGACCGGAGGGCACAAGGGCCGGAGTAGCGCCAAACCCGGTGGTGGGAGTAGTAATCAGCCAGGGACCAGAGGGGCCGGAGATGCGGGAGCCTCGGATAAACGAACCTCTGTCGATTTGTCGGATGTAAGGAACCGCATAATCCTGGATAGCCTGGGTACAGCCAAAGCGAGAACTTTGTACTTTAGTTCTCCTGTCACGGGACTCATCGAACTGGCCTTGCAAGCAACCGGTGTAAATACCCCGGAGAGCTTGTACCCCGTAAAGGCAGGTGGGGCATCCATCAAGAACGACAAGATCTTGCTCGATGTAAAGGAGGGGGAGCGAAACTCGCTCTTAGTCGAGTTTGATGAGCCCTATGATGGCCCGATTGAGGTGAACGCTAACAAAGTAGGTAGCGGGGAGGTGGCGGAATGAGGGTCTCTGAGAATACAAGATTTCCGCACCCGGTGCTTGGGCTTGATACCGGCGACTTTGTCGTTGGAGAGTTTAATGTAGAAATAGAAGTCAAAGAGAATCGTTCCACTGGGGCCGTGACCTTGGAGCATGCAATAACTCTTACTGAGCCGGGAATTATTGCTTTGGTTGAGAGTAATCAGGCGTCGGTTGGGTGCATTATTAAGTGTGTCGACACTTTCTTCAGTGATCTCCGGCAAATGGCCTGGTCAATCGGGAGAACAGATTTCCCCCCGGGGCTACTATTGAACCGAGTTTCGCTTCGTCCGATTGTTTGGTTGAAGACGGATCTAAGAGAGTGGGATCCGGGAACCATTCATCATGAGTTCGAACCTCCTGTATCTCTCAATAATGGTGACATTATTGCTGTTGGCGAGGAGCTGATAATCAGTGTTGGACAGGCGAAGCTTGCGCCTATTGAGAGCATCTTCGATCTTGTCAAGTCGGAAAATATTCCTGAGGGAATGTTCGAGGTTGATACTACGGGCCACCGTATTGCTCTGTTGGTCAATGAAGAAATGTTCCAGACTCTAGCGCAGCTGAGGCTGAAGACAGACGGTCCGGAAATTTTGATGAGCTCAATCTATATGCCAGCGATAATGGAGGTTCTTGACGCTCTCCGAAATGGCGATCAAAGTTACGAGTATTTGCGTTGGTACCAACCATTTCTTGCGAAGTGTGATTTAAAGGGTGTTCGCATAGAGCCTAATATGTCAATCCTTAAGGCCGCACAGATTCTTTTAGAACGTCCAGTGGCTCGCCTTAGTAAGCTGGTGGGAGAGTAGTGAAATGACTAGTACACCTCTTAAATATTTATCACAAGTGGTGGTCGATGAGCTAAGGGAGAATATCTCGATAAATCGAGATAGGTACTCCAGTGGGGATTTTTTGGATCTTAGTCGAGAGAATGGATGGGAAGTCGAAAGCGACAAAGTCAAAATTAACTTGGATATGCTGGCGGACCTAGATGGCACAGATAGGACGGCTGAGGCAGATATCAGAAGCTCCTTGATTGTTTACAGATCTATGCCAGATATGACGCCTGCACTAGCAAGGGAAGAGCGAGTGTGGGTAAGGCTTACCCACGTTGAGTGCTTGCAATATAGCCGTGCACGCTGGGTAAAAAAGGCGGAAGGTGAAAGTTTGGACAAGGTTGTCCTGGACCATTTTTTTGCTGAAGGACGTACCGGTATTCGTGATGATAATGCTATTTCCAGATTATGGTGGAATATGCACGTTGCGACGATTGCAGATCCAGATGACCCGGAGGGTGCACTTCGCCTGATACTCAAAACTGCCGATATTCGTCAGGCCATCGTCGAGCGCCCAAATACTGCGTCGCGGCAACCACTTGCTCGCGCAATAGTTCGTGCGATGCGGCTTAATGAATGGATCACTTCATCTGAAGCTGCATTTCGCGCATTTATGAAGGAAATGAATAGGGATGCCGGTGGAGTTTTGTTTGAGGCTATTCCTGACTCCGATGCAGATAGTGCTCTTAGTACGTACGCCGCAAAGGCTAGGCAGCACCTGGAAGGTTAAAGATGCTCGGCTTCGAGCTATAAATCTTATCTTTAAGAAAGAGGAACTAAAATAGGCCTACCCCCTCTTTCTTATGCACCTTTTTTATTAAATCAAGTCTTGTGCGGCTAAATTCTTTTCTATGTCTTGAGCAGGCCCTGGTTTCGTAGACACCAAATCTAAAAAATCAGGCCTGCGTAAACGTCCGCTTCTGGCCCAGAGTGTGTAAAAACGTCGACCAAAAATTGAAGAGCGCGCTCCTGCGTCGATTCTGAAAAAGTGTGCCAGGTCTACAGACTAAGAATTCACGTAGAGACGCGATTTTTAGATCGTTTTTTGATCAGTCGAGCCGTCACGGGAGTTTTTACACGCTCTGGGCCGTTCTCTGCCGAACATGCTCACAAAACGTGCTGGTCAAATCCGATGCAATCGGTGTTCAGAACGAATGCAAATGACTGGTCAGGTCGAATGCGAACGGGTGGTCGAGTGGATTGTAATTTCGCAATTAATGTCCAGCATGTGCATGCCCCGGCTCACCTAAGACAACACGACACAGCATGGCAACAGACATTAAAGGAGCCAATCCGAAAAATGATATAATGATGAGCTGCTGGAAAAATATAGCGAAAGTAGCCCCCCCTTATTCGATAGCGTATACCAAACAAACTTGCAACATGCACAATGGACTGTTTGAGGTAATGCGACAAGCATGCCAAAACTCTCCATGCGATTCAAACGCAAGTTCGGATTATGGATCCCCGTCAGTAAATACCGTCTTCACAGGTACAATATTATTTTTCTATTTTTAGGGCCCTGAGCTGATCATCCTCACAACGCTCATTCAACTTACCCTGTAGCAAGAGACAAATACGCTTCGCTATTTCCTCGCGCTTGGCGAGAAAGGACAGTGTAGTGAAATCCGTTACGGGCATGGGCTTGTAGTTTGGCTTTTTCTTACCATCGACGCTGGTATGAGCAGGCGAGGTTTCAGATGGGCGGGCCAAAATTCTATAAATTTCTCTTTTGCCGATTGTCATCCCCAGCACCAAGGCTTGGTCACGGACATCATAGTTCGATACTAGGTAGGATGAACCTATATTCATATCCCAATATGGCTTTACCACAATAGCGTGAAATCCCTTGATGCCGATTTTTGCAAGATCTCTGAGCATGCATGCCTCACCGACATTAAGCCCAAACTGCAGGGGACCAGGCTCTCCGTATGGGAATTTATGTTTTACTTCCAGAGCCCAGATCTGCCCCCCCAGAATAATGACCCGGTCAATATTCCAGACGCTTTTGAACCATGGTTGAATCCCCCAGTTCACCAGTAAGCGCGGCAATGCGACACGATCTTTTAGATATTTACCATGACTCTCCTTCAGATACCCCCAGAAGGCTCCGAGCTGACGATCTCTATTGCGTACATTTTCAGTAACCTCATAGCGCTCACCATGCTCATGCCCCAGTTCCCGAACAAGTTTTTCAAGTGGGAACCACTCTATTGGCCGTCCCGGCTGGAATATCCTAGCCTTGAAACTAGCTGATAAATCACACCATTCAAGCAAATAAACATTGAAACCTTTTGACAGTGCACGGAGGTACCTTCCCAGCCCCTCTCCCTTTGTACGCGCCCAAACAAAAGCATGCGCATTACCAAAATTTTTCGGATCTCTTGTTATGAACGTTTCTACATCAAGTAGTATTGCTGACTCCCCCTCAACCACCTTGGGAATATACTCAATAATCTGGTCAAAAAGACTTTCAACCACCATGCCTTCGGCAATACTGTGCTTATCGTGAGCCAGGATGTCATATGCTGTTTGGGGACTATCTAAATCAAGGTCAGCGACAAGCCCAAGTGGTGTTTGCATGGTTCAGTTTCCAATGATCTGTCTTGTTTGGTTGATGTACTGATCGAGGCTTTGCAACCACTGCTGCTGGGTCGTGTTGTAGCTGCCAAATAGGCTGCTGGGAATTACAAGCTGGAGATTGTGAGCCTGCATTTCATTCGTCTGGTGCGCACTGATACCAGGCTCTAGGGTAAACAGGTGCTTGACCCTAATTCGCCCTGCCTCGGTCAGCACCTGACGCCAACGGTCCTTGCAGGTTGATTTGGAGGCGAGCATCACCAGTCTGTTATCTGGGTATGACAAATCGAGGTAGGCCTGTTGTCCGGGAAACAGAAAGTCTGCAGTAGCTCGATTTTCAGTCTGAACCTGCCTGCCAAACGGCATTTGATGCACAGTAAAAATAGCCGCTAGGTGGTGCTCGAGAGCATACCCTACACGAGATTTTCTTCGGTTCTGAACACTGAGGGAAATCCTGATGAAGTGCTCGACACTCTCAAAGCCGCTATTCAGCTGAATCTGAACAAGGTAGCGTTCCAGTGTGCGAAATAGCATTTCCTCATGTTCCATCCAAGCCATCAGAACAGCATCGGCCGAGCCAAAACTGTTCACATTCTGGGGGCAGGTTTCTCGGGCAAACTGGCTGAAAACTGCAGTGGTAGGAAAACTGGGGCCAAATCGCTGAAGCAGTACTTCAAGCCAGTTTTCATCACCACCAACAGGCTCAAGCCCAAGTTCCTCAAGAATCATCGCTTCGATGATGCTGACCTGCCGCGCCCCCTGCACTTCCTGGGTCTGGAAGCGATCACTAGATACATGACCGATGTCAAACAGCCAGCGTAGTTGCCTCTCGCTTGTCGAACCACATGGCGTGACGAGGATCATTACCGTGTTGTCAGGCCTGACTGCGATCACGCAGAAGTCCGTCTCAGTCATCCTAAGCGTAACGGGATTGTCCGGGTAGTAAAGACGGTACTCAGGGCCTCGATGTGGCTGACGACGCCGGGCATCGTACCAAGTCAACTGCCCGGTGGCGCGGAGCGGTTCTTCTGCTCCATCACTGAAATAGAGGAACACACCACGCAGAAATACAGAGATTTGGCCGGGCTCACCCAGAATTCTTGCGAAGGCATTTGATCCAATTTCGTGCTGGTTGGAGTTTCGCGTTGCATCAACGCGAGACAAGTATTTGGTAGCGATGCCAGTGAAGTGCTGACGGAGTGACTCCATGAGTATTTCCTTATTCTTTATATACCAGCGCCGCCATGTGCCACCTAAACGCGGCTGGATCTACTCGCAGAGCAATATCGGCAGCCTGCTGTATTTTCTTGCCATGAAGAATTGCCAGTGACTTGTTTTCAGATATGGCCGCAACTGAAGGTGGGACGAAAACTCTGAGGTCATCGCCTACTCCGAAAAGGCCCGAATCGAATGCCCAGTGGTGATTTCGGCAGAGCGCGATGCCATTGCGAACGTCATCAGCCCCCCACTCGGATCGTGGAACCACGTGTGCGGCCTCCACTCCATAGAGACCAGTTGGAGCCAGAAGCCCCGCCCTGCAAATTGCGCAGCGATTGCCGTACTGGGTCAGAACACTTTTTCTGAACGCCAGAGAGCGGGCAACTTTCTTGACTACAGATACGTTGATCTCCGGGTCGCCGTCGAAAAGCGAGAAAGCCGATGTTTGCCTTTCCTTCTCATGCTCAACAGCTTTTTCCAGCTCAAGGGTGAAGGATTCAGGAACCTTCAGAATGTCGAGTACACCCCAGCGACGTTTTCCCGTGAGCTTTAGTGCAGCCGCATGTTGAGGTGTTTTTTGAGGCAGCAGCTCAAGCCGGTAAACATCACAGGAATCTGACTTTCTCTGAAGCAGCAGAATATCCCCTGCACGCGCAGAACCCAGCAGAGGCTTCAGTGCAGAAGTTATTCTGTGCTCCCTTTTAAATCCCCTCCAAGACTGAACCTGGTAACTGGTTCCAACCTCACCAAGGCTGACACCAGCGGCATACAGGTAAGCCGTCAGCGGAATAGCTATGGACGGTTTTTCCTTGCATGGCTGGCCCTGGATTATTGGGAGGTACTGCTGAATAGGTATGGGCACAACCAATCCGGATTGATGCCCACTAGCCTGTCCAGTGTCGTTCATTGCAAGTACTTTAAAAAATGGATGATCCCATCCGGATGACTTACTGGGCATCAATCGGTGCCCGCTCAGCTTCTCTGATGCGACAGCAGAATGATCTGCCTCGAGGAGGGAGATGCGAATAAACGCTTTCCATGCGTGGCAATCCTGCTTACTGTTGAAGTGCGCAGGATAGCCATTGTGTGACTCTGTCGACAACCGGAAGGTAGCCTGACTTTCTGGCCACCCAAAGCTCATCCTCTAATAGCCCGTTCCTTACGAAAGGCCAGCGTGGGGGGATAAGTGGGGGGACGCCAACTAGAAAAAACAAAATATCGTTTAAAAACAATAATATATATAATACAAAAAGCCGCCCACAAGCCGGCTTTTTAATGCCTGCAAGAATGTCAGTGGGCGGCCTATCGGCCTGCCCACCGATCAAATCGTGTTATGCAGCCTTCTGGCACTCCACCGCCCGATCCGCCACCAGCTTCGCCATTTCCACCAGATGCATCACCGCCCTCTGCGGCGCACCCAATGGCTCATCGAGCATTTGCGACGTCGCCACTGCGCATTGCAGCAGCTCAGCCACACGCACCCAGGCGTCTTCAAAGCTCAGTTCTTCATTGACGGTGAATGGGCTGGGGGCACGCGAATCCGAAACAAACTTATCCATAGCAAAACTCCAATCGATAATTTGGAGCTGCCATTTCCCGCGACTAAACGAAAGGCGGCAGCTGTACGCAGGTTAGTCGACCGGTCGATTGGGAACCCGGCGCACCCGAAGGTGCCCTGCGCACAGCCACCATAAGATGCAGGCGAAGGAGTGCCTGACTCATGAATTGCTTATGCGCCAATCGAATCCGGGCGACTAAACCCGATCACTGAATAAGCAGTGACGATCCGCAGCCTAGTCGCGGGATTTTGCTGGCGCAAGCGGCTGGGATTCTCTAGGAAACGTCCTGCAAATGAAAGCGACCGGTACTGCTGGCCAGTCAAGCATTGTCGCGTTTGAGTTGACGGTATTACACGTATCAGCCGATTTATCCCTTTCAGTCCACCCATTAATCTGTGCCCATGTTGAACGCAACGCCAAACCCACTTAAACAAAAAAGGATTCAACCATGAGCACTCCAACCTACAACCGCTTGAACAAAGACGACGCCATCGTGCTGCTGGTCGACCACCAGACCGGCCTGATCTCCCTGGTGCAGGACTTCTCGCCCAACGAGTTCAAGAACAACGTGCTGGCCCTGGCCGACCTGGCCAAGTTCTTCAACTTGCCGACCATCCTCACCACCAGTTTCGAGCAAGGCCCCAACGGCCCGATCGTGCCGGAGTTGAAAGAGATGTTCCCGGACGCGCCGTACATCGCCCGCCCTGGCCAGATTAACGCCTGGGACAACGAAGACTTCGTCAAGGCGATCAAGGCTACCGGCCGCAAGCAAATCATCATCGCCGGTGTGGTCACGGATGTGTGCGTAGCGTTCCCGACACTGTCGGCGCTGGCAGAAGGGTTTGATGTGTTTGTGGTCACCGATGCGTCGGGCACTTTCAACACCACGGTGCAGCAGGCGGCGTGGAACCGCATGACGCAGGCCGGCGCGCAGCTGATGAACTGGTTCTCGGTAGCGTGCGAGTTGCAGGGTGACTGGCGCAACGATATCGA
This sequence comes from Pseudomonas sp. AC463, assembly GCF_979253585.1. Taxonomy (NCBI): domain Bacteria; kingdom Pseudomonadati; phylum Pseudomonadota; class Gammaproteobacteria; order Pseudomonadales; family Pseudomonadaceae; genus Pseudomonas; species Pseudomonas sp. AC463. The sequence goes on from NZ_CEEDDZ010000021.1 coordinate 25,007, forward strand.
AGGCCTGGGCAACCTGTTGTCCCAGCGCATTCCCAACTACCGCAACTTGATGAATGGTTACTCGGCGCTGTCGGCGCGTAAGGACTGAATCACCTGCCGCTAACCCCAAGCCTGCCCTGAAAAGCAGGCTTTCGGCGTGTCAGCCGTTAGCCGTTAGCCGTTAGCCGTTAGCCGTTAGCCGTTAGCCGTTAGCCGTTAGCCGTTAGCCGTTAGCCGTTAGCCAGGTTGGGGTCGATACGGCCAAGGGCGCGCAGATAGAGGTTCATGGTGGTGCCGGCGCCCGGGGCGGTTTGTACTTTGACCGTGCCGCCTGCACGTTGGGCGAATTCCAGCACCTGGGACAACCCAAGGCCTGTGCCTTTGCCCGCGCATTTGGTGGTGAAGAACGGCTCGAAGACCTTGGCGGCCAACGCCTCGGGCATTCCCGGGCCGTTGTCGGTGATGCTCAGCAGCAGGTAATTGCCAGCGGCCAGCGCTTCGTCCTGCTCGACGCTGACCAGCCGCGAGCTGATGTGCACACGGCCACTGCCGCCCAGCGCATCACGGGCGTTGGCCAGCAGGTTGATGACCGCAGCGCTCAGCTGCGCCTCTTCGCACAACACGCCGGTACCGGCGGCCGCCAGGTCGAGGGAGAGTTCGACGCCGCCCGCGACGGTGCGTAGCAGCACGTCGCGCATGCTGTCGAGGCGCTCGTTGACGTCGATGCACATCAAGTTGGGGCTGTCGTGGCGCACGCTGGCCAGCAGGTGGTTAACCAGCAACCGGCCTTGATCCACCGCCTGCAGGCCCGCATCGCTGAAACGCTCGACGTCCTCGGGCCGACGCGCGCGCAATCGCACCATTTGCAAACTGGCACTCAAGGCTTGCAGCAGGTTGTTGAAGTCGTGGGCGATGCTGGCCGCAACCATCCCAAGCGACGAAACGCGCTTGGCATGATGCATGAATTGTTCGGCCTGGCGCCCCAGCGCCTGGGCTTGGGCGAGTTCGTTTTCCAGGCGGCGGGCGCGCAACTCGCGTTGTTCGCTGAGCAGGCGTAATTGCAGCAACGCGGCGGTCTGCCGGGCCAGCGCCAGCAGGGCATTGTGTTGCGCCACCGACAGCGTGCGGGCCCGAGTGTCGATGACGCAGACCGTGCCCAATGCAAACCCACGATCATCGCGAATCGGCGCACCCGCGTAAAAGCGGATGTACGGTGGCCCCAGCACCAGCGCGCTGTGCTCGAAACGCGAGTCCAGAGTGGCGTCCTCAACCACCAGCACCTCATCGGGTGACAGGATGGCGTGTGCGCAAAATGCCAGGTCGCGGTGCGTCTCACGTACGTCCAGACCGATGCAGGCCTTGAACCACTGGCGGTCTTTGTCCACCAGCGACACCAGCGCAATCGGCACGTCGCACAGGCTGGTTGCCAGCAACACAATGTCATCGAAACCCGGTTCTGGGGTGCTGTCCAGAATGCCCAGGTGTTCCAGGGACCGGAGGCGCTCTTGCTCATTGGCGGGGAGCGGGGCAGGAACATGAGGCATCTGCATACGTCGCGGTCTGATCCAGGGAAAATGATGATGCGTGGGGAACAGCAGCGCAGCAAGGTAAATGAAGAAAACCTTAATACCGTGCGTCTTTTAGGCAACACCAAGGACTGATTGTGGTTTTTTTGACGTTTCGGCGCTGATCGGTGCGTATGAGGCAGTGGGTTAGAAGCACTAGGCCATTATTCGTTCCCAGCCTCGGTGACTGACGTCTTCCTTTGCACGCAAGCATGATCACCGGCCAGCTCACGCTCGATCTGTTCAATGCTGGGCAAGCTGGTTTGCAGCTCCGCCGGCAACGACTCCACCAGTTGATATTCCGCCACACCGATGGGCCGGTTGTTATCGCGTAGCGCGTACTCGGCCACCACTTCATTTTTGCTCTTGCACAACAACAGGCCAATGGTCGGGCCGTCCTGTGGGTGTTTGAGCTGGGCATCCACGGCCGCCAGGTAGAAACTCAATTTACCCAGATGCTCGGGCTTGAACTTGCCGGCCTTGAGTTCAATCACCACGTAGCAACGCAGCTTCACGTGATAGAACAACAGGTCGACGAAGAACTCGTCCCCGCCTACGTCCAGCAGCACCTGCTGGCCGACGAAAGCGAAGCCCGCGCCCAACTCCAATAAGAAGTCGGTGACGTGCTTGATCAAGGCGTTTTCGATATCGCGCTCTTGCGCATCCAGGCCCAGGCTGAGGAAGTCAAAGCGGTAAGGGTCTTTGAGGGATTCGCGTGCCAGGTCGGATTGCGGCTTGGGCAGATGGCTTTCAAAATTGCTCACTGCCTTGCCACTGCGCTCCAACAGGCGGTTTTCGATTTGCATCACCAGCGTGTTGCGCGACCAGCTGTGCTCGATTGCCTGGGCGACGTACCAGCGGCGGGTTTCAGGGCCCGGAAGCTTATCCAGCAGCACCACATTATGACCCCAGGGTAATTGTGCAGCAGCCTGTTGCACAAATTCCAAATTCGGCCACGCCTCGGCAAAAGCACGCATGTACTTAAGGTTACGCGGCGAAAAACCCTTCATCAGGGGAAACGCCCCACGCAAATCCTGAGCAAGGCGTTCAATCACCTTGCTCCCCCAGCCCTGCTCAGCCTGTCGGGTGAGTATATCGTGGCCAATCTGCCAATAAAGCAGCACCAATTCGCGGTTCACCGCCAACGTCGCGCGCTGTTGCGCCGTGTGAATACGGCCTTTCAGGTCACTCAGCCAGTCGCTGTAACCTGCGGGGGGTTTGGTCAAGCCTATAGAGGTTTCGCTCATGCCTGTTTACTCGTAAGTTTTCAGCAGGCTAGACAGGGACCCAGGCTGTCACAAGGCGTCAAACGCGCTACAGGAAGGGCCTCGCACACCTTACAGAAACGTCCTGCTGGCGAGTTGCAACCTATCCCCTTGACTCTCCCCTATACAGCACCCCCTACCCTGAAAGCCCCCTTTTCAGGCCCCGACCCATGACCCAACGCATCCTCGTCATCCTCGGCCACCCGTCCGCCTCCAGCTTCTGTTCGGCCCTTGCCGACGCCTACACCCACGCCGCCAAAACCGCAGGTCATGAGGTGCGTTTCCTAAGATTGGGAGACCTCAATTTCGATCCAACCCTCCACCATGGCTACACCCAGGTGCAACCCCTGGAGCCCGACCTGTTCAGCGCTCAATCCGACATCCTGTGGGCCAGCCATCTGACATTCGTGTTCCCGATCTGGTGGGGCGGCATCCCGGCGTTGATGAAGGGCTTTATCGACCGCATTTTCCTACCCGGCTTTGCCTTTAAATACCGTGCAGGCAAGGCATTCCCCGACAAGCTGCTACACGGCCGAACCGCACACTTGTTGGTGACCCTGGACACGCCGCCGTGGTATTACCGCTGGTTCTACCGTATGCCGGGCGTGCATCAGATGCGCAAGACCACCTTGGCGTTTTGTGGCATCAAGCCGACCAAGACATTACTGCTCGGCCCCGTACTCAAGTCAACGGCAGCACAGCGGGCCAAGTGGCTGAAACAAGCCGGCGCACTATTGGGAAAAGGGAGTTTTCATGTACATCGGCAAAGCCGCGCAATTGTCGGGCACGACCATCAAGGCAATTCGTCACTATGAAGCCATTGGGCTGATGCCAGCGCCGCAGCGCCAGGGCCAGTACCGGGTCTATTCCGAGCAGAGCGTCGAGCGGCTGACGTTTATCAAATGCGCGCAGCAGTTGGGGTTCAAGCTCAAGGAACTGCAGGAGATCCTTAGAGACCATCACGGCGATGAATTACCTTGGAATCGAGCAGATGAGGCGATCGCCAACAAAAAACACCAGTTGGCGGGGCAGATCACCGCATTGCAAAAAATGCAGGCAGGCCTGCTTGAGTTCGAAACCCAGTTGAAAGACGCCCAAGGGCAATGCTCTCAATCCGCGGCTACGCCCTCATGAGTGGACGATGAGCCGAAAAGACGGCACAATCGGCTCACCATGTGAGCCGAATAACCCCTTTATTCGGCTCACGCACTCAGGCATACGTCGATGGATCATCCGAATTGGGTCTGGCAGCACGCAGACTGGCCGCACTTTCACTGGCAACCCGGGCAACTCGCGGCACTGCTGCGCGAGTGCGGGCACGCCCAAGGCAAGCTGCTGGGCATGCTCGGCTCCGTCAGCCACGCGGCCAGCGCGCAGAATGAGTTGGACGCGCTGCTGCAAAACATCCTGACCTCCTCCGCCATCGAGGGTGAGCAATTGAATGTCGGCTCGGTGCGCTCGTCGCTGGCAAGGCGGATGGGCCTGGAGGCGATTCAGGACGGGCAGGTAACCCGTCGCAGCGAAGGCCTCGCCGAGCTGATGATGGATGCCACCGAGCAATTCGCCCAGCCTTTCACCCTCGCGCGTCTGTTGAATTGGCACCACTGGCTGTTCCCGACCGCAGATGCAAGCCTGGCTGCCCGCGCACTCAACGTCGGTGCATTGAGAGGCGATGAGCCAATGCAGGTCGTGTCGGGCAGGCTTGATCAGCCGACCGTCCACTTCGAAGCTCCGCCGCGCCTGGGCCTGGAGCAGGCGCTGGATGATTTCCTGGAGTGGTTCGAAGCCAGCCGCAATCAGCCCGAATTGGACCCGTTGGTGCGTGCCGGCGTGGCGCACTTCTGGTTTGTCACGCTGCACCCATTCGACGACGGCAACGGCCGCCTGACCCGCGCCATCACGGATTTGGCCCTGGCCCAGGGTGAACACCAGGCCGTTCGCTTTTACGCCATGTCGGCCAGCATCCTCGAGGACCGCGCCGGCTATTACCACGCCCTGGAATCCAGCCAGAAGGCCACGCTGGATATCACTGCGTGGCTGGAATGGTTCCTCAACACCTTGTTGCAAAGCTTTCAGCAGGCGATGACGCGAGTCGACCGAGTGCTGCACAAAACCCGCTTCTGGCAACTGCACCAAGGGGCCTCTTTGTCTGCCGAGCAGGTCAAGGTGCTCAACCGCCTGCTCGACGGCGGCGAAAGGGGTTTTGAACACGGGATCAGCGCCGCGCAATACCAGGCGGTGGCGAAGGTGTCCAAGGCGACCGCGACGCGCCACCTGGCCGATCTGCTGGAAAAAAATTGCCTGGTGCGCCTGCCCGGAGGCGGCCGTAGCACGCGCTATCAGGTCAATACCGCGGGCGAGTGACAGCCCCGCTCATTTGCCCAGAATCCGCATGTCTGCTAGTGTCGCGCCGGTTTACCGTCTACCGGAATAGCCGCCATGGCCCGCAAAAAAGTTGCACTCGATTTCGAACAATCCCTCGCCGACCTGCAAACCCTGGTCGAGCGTCTGGAGAACGGCGAGTTGTCGCTGGAAGACTCGCTGACGGCGTTTGAGCAAGGCATCGGCCTGACCCGCGACTGCCAGAGCGCCTTGGCGCAGGCGGAGCAGAAGGTGCAAGTGCTGCTGGAACGTGACGGGGAGTTGGCCGAAGAACCTTTCGATGCGGAACAGCCGGAATGATCGACGCGTATCAGGCCAGTAGCCAAGCCCGGGTGAATGCGGCGCTCGAGCCCTTGTTTGTTGCGCCAAGCCCGGAAATGACGCGCCTGTATGACGCCATGCGCTACAGCGTGATGAACGGCGGCAAACGCGTGCGCCCACTGCTGGCCTACGCCGCCTGCGAAGCGCTCGGCGCGCCGGCCGAGCAGGCCAATGGCGCGGCGTGCGCGGTGGAGCTGATCCACGCCTACTCCCTGGTGCATGACGATTTGCCGGCGATGGACGACGACGATCTGCGTCGCGGCCAACCCACCACCCACAAAGCCTTTGATGAAGCCTATGCGATCCTGGCCGGCGATGGCCTGCAGAGCCTGGCGTTCAGCGCCTTGCTGGACCCGGCCCTGAGCAGCGTCAACGCCGACATCCGCCTGCGCATGGTGACTGCCTTGGCTCACGCCGCAGGCCCGGCCGGCATGGTCGGCGGGCAAGCCATCGACATGGGTTCGGTAAGCCTCAAGCTGGATCAAAAAGCCCTCGAACATATGCATCGCCACAAGACCGGCGCGCTGATCGAAGCCGCCGTGCACCTCGGCGCGCTGGCCAGCGGCCGTGCCGAAGCTGCGCAATTGGCGGCGCTGCAGACCTATTCCCGGGCCATCGGCCTGGCGTTCCAGGTGCAGGACGACATTCTCGACGTAGAAAGTGACACCGCCACCCTGGGCAAGCGCCAAGGCGCCGATATCGCACGGGACAAGCCGACTTATCCTGCGCTGCTCGGGCTTGATGCGGCCAAGGCCTACGCCCTGGAACTGCGCGACCAGGCCCTGGACGCCCTGCGACCTTTCGACGCGGCGGCCGAGCCACTGCGTGACCTGGCGCGGTATATCGTCGAACGCCGCCACTGATATCGGCGGCCATTGCAGCCGCATATCGGCCAAGTTCGGCGCTCTGCGTGGGCAGTTTGCGATGCTTGAGGTAAACTGCCGCCTCTTCTATACCTATAACGATTCGCCTGATGCCCACGACGTTTCAAGAGATTCCCCGCAAGCGCCCATCTACGCCCCTGCTCGACCGTGCTGCCACGCCGGACGGCCTGCGTCGTCTGGGTGAAGCCGAGCTGGAAACCCTGGCCGATGAGTTGCGCCTGGAATTGCTCTACACGGTCGGCCAGACCGGTGGGCATTTCGGTGCCGGCCTGGGCGTCATCGAGCTGACCATCGCCTTGCATTACGTATTCGACACCCCGGACGACCGGCTGGTGTGGGACGTGGGCCATCAGGCGTACCCGCATAAAATCCTCACCGGCCGTCGCGAGCGCATGGGCACCCTGCGCCAGAAGGACGGCCTGGCCGCCTTCCCGCGTCGCGCCGAGAGCGAGTACGACACCTTTGGCGTCGGCCACTCCAGCACCTCCATCAGTGCAGCGCTGGGCATGGCCATTGCCGCCCGCCTGCAAGGCAGCGACCGCAAGGCGATTGCCGTGATCGGTGACGGCGCGCTGACCGCCGGCATGGCCTTCGAAGCGCTGAACCATGCGCCGGAAGTGGACGCCAACATGTTGGTGATCCTCAACGACAACGACATGTCGATCTCGCGCAATGTCGGGGGTTTGTCCAATTACCTGGCCAAAATCCTTTCCAGCCGCACCTACGCCAGCATGCGCGAAGGCAGCAAGAAAGTGCTCTCGCGCCTGCCCGGCGCGTGGGAAATTGCCCGCCGTACCGAGGAATATGCCAAGGGCATGCTGGTCCCCGGCACCCTGTTCGAGGAATTGGGCTGGAACTACATCGGCCCCATCGACGGCCACGACCTGCCGACCCTGATCGCCACCTTGCGCAACATGCGTGACCTCAAGGGCCCGCAGTTCCTGCATATCGTCACCAAGAAAGGCAAAGGCTTCGCCCCGGCGGAAGTCGACCCGATCGGTTACCACGCGATCACCAAGCTCGAACCTGTGGATGCTCCGGCTGCTGCGCCGAAAAAGGCCAGCGGGCCCAAGTATTCCGGTGTGTTTGGCGAATGGCTGTGCGACATGGCCGCCGCCGACTCGCGCCTGGTGGGCATTACCCCGGCGATGAAGGAAGGCTCCGACCTGGTGGCGTTCAGCGAGCGTTTCCCGCTGCGTTACTTCGACGTGGCGATTGCCGAGCAACACGCCGTAACCTTTGCCGCCGGCATGGCCTGTGAAGGCGCCAAGCCGGTGGTTGCGATCTACTCCACCTTCCTGCAGCGCGGCTACGACCAGTTGGTGCATGACGTCGCAGTGCAGAATCTCGACGTACTGTTCGCCATCGACCGCGCCGGCCTGGTGGGCGAAGACGGCCCGACTCACGCCGGCAGCTTCGACCTGTCCTACCTGCGCTGCATCCCCGGCATGCTGGTGATGACGCCGAGCGACGAAAACGAACTGCGCAAAATGCTCAGCACCGGCCACCTGTACAACGGCCCGGCCGCCGTGCGCTACCCACGTGGCAATGGCCCGAATGCAGTGATCGACAAAGACCTGGAGCCGATTGAGATCGGCAAAGGCATCGTGCGCCGCCAAGGCAGCAACGTCGCCTTCCTGGTATTCGGCGTGCAACTGGCCGAAGCGCTCAAAGTGGCCGAGAAGATCGACGCCACCGTGGTCGACATGCGTTTCGTCAAACCTCTGGATGAAGCCCTGGTGCGCGAGATTGCCGGCAGCCATGAGCTGCTGGTGACCGTCGAAGAAAACGCCATCATGGGCGGCGCCGGTGCGGCGGTGAGCGAGTTCCTGGCGCGGGAGAATATCCTCAAGTCAGTGCTGCACCTGGGCTTGCCGGATGTGTACGTGGAACATGCCAAGCCGGCGCAGATGCTGGCGGAATGCGGGCTGGATGAGGCTGGCATCGAGGCATCGGTTCGCGCGCGCATGGCGCTGCTCTCCCTGTAGAAACAGGGATCAAAAATGTGGGAGGGGGCTTGCCCCCGATTGCAGTGTGTCAGTCTCAGTATCTGTAACTGACCCACCGCTATCGGGGGCAAGCCCCCTCCCACATTTGATTTATGCCACCTTCAAACGCCATGGACAGCCCATGAAACGCCTGTATCTCGCCTTGCTGTTGCTCCCCGCCGACGACCTGCTCGCCGACACCTTCGAGCGCGATAACGCCCTCAAGCTCCCCGACGTCGTCATCTCCGCCAACCGCCAGGTCCAGGCCCGCAATGACAGCAGCGCCGCCAACACCGTGTTCACCCGTGACGACATCGACCGCCTGCAGCCCACCAGCCTCACCGACCTGCTGAGCCGCGTGCCCGGCGTGCAAATTGCACCCACTGGTGGTCGTGGCAGCTTGCCGGGCGTGTATATTCGCGGCACCAAGTCCGCACAAAGCCTGGTGCTGGTGGATGGCCAGCGCATCGCCAATACCACCTCCGGCGACAGTGGCCTGCAGTACCTGAACGTCGACCAGATTGAACGCGTGGAAGTGCTGCGCGGCTCACGCTCGGTGATCTACGGCAGCGATGCGATTGGCGGGGTGGTCCAGGTATTTACCCGGCGCAACGCCGAGCAGGGCCTGCAGCCGCGCCTGAAACTGGGGTTTGGCAGCAACCAGACCTGGGAGCGTAGCCTCGGCCTCTCCGGGGGGAATGAGCACACGCGCTTCAATCTGGGCGCAAGCCTGGATGAAACGGCGGGTATCAATTCAACCCATCAGTCATTCCCCAGCGATGGTGACCATGATGCCTATCGCAATCAGTCCCTCAGTTTGAACCTGAGCCATGCCTTCAACGATGCGCTGGAGGTAGGTTTCAACCTGCTGGATAACCGTGGCAAGTCGGAATACGACAACAGCTTTGGCCGCTATGTCGCCACCACCGGGCAAACGGTGGGGCAAAAACCTTACACCGACTACACCGTGAGCAGCGCCGCCAGCTATGTCGACGCCACGCTCAATGAACACTGGCAATCGCGCCTGGAGCTGGGCCACAGCGAGAACCGCGACACCAAGCGCGATACCCTCAGCGATGATTTCAGCGTGTTCAACACCTACCGCGATTCGGTCAACTGGCAGAACGACCTGACGCTGGACGAGCGCAACAGCCTGATCCTCGGCGGCGACTGGTACGAAGACCGCTTCCACGGCTCCACCACCTTCACCGAAAACAGCCGCTGGAACCGCGCGGCGTTTGTGCAGCATCGTTTCCACGGCGACGGGTTCTCCACCGAACTGGGCCTGCGCCGTGATCAGAACCAGCAGTTCGGCGGGCAGAACAGCTGGAGTGGCACCTTGACCTTGCCGGTCAACGCCGACAATGACGTGCTGGTGAGCTACAGCGAAGGCTTTCGCGCGCCCACCTTCAACGACCTGTATTACCCCGACACGCAGTACAGCAACCCCAACCTGCAGCCCGAAACCTCCAAGAGTTATGAGCTGCAATGGCGCAGCCAACTCAGCGACAGCACACGCCTGGAAGCTTCGCTGTACCGCACGGATTTAAGCGACGCGATCATCCTCGACAGCACCAGCAAGCCGCAAAACGTTGCGTCGGCGCGCATCAACGGTTTTGAGGCAGCGCTCAAGCAGGAGCTGTTCGGCTGGCAGGGCAACCTGGGCGTGTCGATCATCGACCCGCGCGACCGCGATACCGGCCACACCCTGGCCCGCCGTGCGCGCCGCACGGTGAACCTGGATCTGGACCGGCAATTCGACAAGCTGGGGCTGGGTGCCAGCTGGCAGGCGATCAGCAGCAGCTATGACGACGAAGACAACCTCAATCGCCTGGGCGGTTACGCGCTGCTCGGGTTGCGCAGCAGCTGGGTGGTCAATCATGAGGTGAGTGTTTCGCTTAAGGTCGACAACCTGCTGGACCGCCAATATGCCCGGGCCCGCTATAGCTATAACGCCGCAGACTTTTCCAACAACCAGGACTACCGCGAAGAGGGTCGGGCCTGGATGCTGGGGCTGACGTGGACGCCGCAGTTGTAGCGGCCTGTTACTTCTGTCGCGGCTGCCGGTTGGGGTTTACATTCCCCGCCTTGATTGCCTGGGCGCACGTCGCGAACCCATACGCGTTGACCGCACCGGCGTCGGTAAAGCCGACATACATATCCTGGCGCTTACCCTTGTTTTCAAGCTCATAGTCAAAGCACTGTGAACCGCCAGTACCCACGGACGTAGTGCGCTTGGGTTGCTGGATCGCAAGCAGGTCCTGCTTGGTGGCCCCGAGCTGTTCGGCCTTGGTGTAAACGGGATTGTCGGCAAAATTCATCAAGGTCGAGACACCTTCCAGCATGCTGCAACCGCTCAGCAAAATGGCAGTGGAAATACCGATGATCAAACGGCGCATGGCCAGCTCCTCCAGGTGATAGATCGCCATGCAGCAGGCATGACGGGCACCAGAGTAACGCCCTGCCGCCAGCCTTCCCCCGCAGACGATTCTTAATAACCGGTAGGAAAATACATCTGGTTCACCCTAGCGTTGCGGCGCAATCAACGCGCAGAGTTTCGCCACCGCCTCGACCATCTGCCCACTGGGCCGCTCCAGGCCTTTGTCGGGCACGACCAGCAATTGCCCTTGCGCCACGGCAGCGATTTGCGGCCAGGCCTTCCAGGCGTCGAGCTGGGCCTGGTCGCCCGCCAGGATCATCTCGGGGTCACGCTGCAACACTGACTCGATGCCCACCTGCGGCGCAGGCAGCTTCAGGTCGTCAAACACATTGCGCGCACCGCACACACCCAACGCGTCGCTGATGATCTGCCCGCCGCCCACGGTGTACAGCGGCTGGTTCCACACTTGGTAAAAGACCCGCAATGGCTCGGTGCGCTGATAGCGCTGGCGTAGTTCGGCGAGGCGCTGGCGCAACTGCGCGGCCAGCTGCCGGCCCGCGTCTTCGCGGCCCAATTGCTGCGCAATGGCTTGGACCTGAGTGGTCAGTTGTTCAATGCTATGGGGTTCGGCGACATACACCGGGATATTCAGACGCTGCAATTGCTGACGCTGGGCCGGGCCGACGCTGCCGGGCCACAGCAGGATCAGGTCGGGCTTGAGGCTGACCAGCCGTTCCATGTCGAGCTGGCCGTAATGCCCCACCGACGCGACATCGGCCAACGCCGTCGGCCGCTCGCCGCCATCGAGCACGCCCACCAGCAGGTCGGCCGCGCCCAGTTCAACCACGATTTCAGACAGCGAAGGCGCCAGGCTCACCACACGTTCGACCGCCGAGGCCTGGGCACTCAGCGCCAGCAACAGAAGCGCCAGCCAGCGAGCCATCATCCCAGCTGGCGGGGAATGCGATAGAGGTAAAACAGCACCATCGTCGACAGCGCCAGCAGAAACAACGGCACCGCTTCCAGGCCAACGAACACCGCCAGCGCACCGATCCAGGCTGGTCCGGCGGCCACCAGCAACGCCGTGCGCCGACGAGCCGCGAGGGTGATCCAGGCAGCCGGTTCTTCGGGGGTATCAAGGGCTTTGGAGGTGGCGATCAGCGCGTGTTTATAGCCGTTGAAATAGCGCAGGCTCAGAAACATCGAGGCCACGCCAGCGATAAAGAACGGCATGGCCAACACGGGCAGCAGGGACTCGGCCTGGCCAAACACCAGGTTGATGACGAACAAAGGCAGCAGCGCCAGGGCCAGGTACTGCCACCAGTTGAAAGACAGTCGCCGTTTCACCTGGCCACGAGTCACGCGCGGTCGACCTCGCCCTGATGCTCGTTGCCCATCATGTGGTCGAGCTTGCTGGCCTTGGTGGCCAGGTAGAGTTTGTTGTGCGGGTTGTGCCCGGTGTGCAGCGGCACACGCTCGGCGACGGTGATGCCCATCTCGGTCAAGGCTTTGACCTTGCGCGGGTTGTTTGTCATCAGGCGCAGGGATTTCACGCCCAGATGCTCCAGCATCGGCAGGCAGATCGCGTAGTCACGCTGGTCGGCGGCAAAGCCCAGGCGCTCGTTGGCTTCGACGGTATCGGCGCCGCCGTCTTGCAGCTCGTAGGCGCGGATCTTGTTCATCAGGCCAATGCCACGGCCTTCCTGACGCAAGTACAGCAGCACGCCACGGCCTTCGCGTGCGATGGCGCGCATGGCGGCTTCCAGTTGTGAACCGCAGTCGCAACGCTGGCTGAACAGTGCGTCGCCGGTCAGGCACTCGGAGTGCACACGCCCCAGCACCGGCGCGCCATCAGCGATATCACCCAGGCTCAGCACAACGTGCTCGCGCCCGGTGGCTTCTTCGAGAAAACCGTTCATGGTGAACGTGGCAAAAGGGGTAGGCAGCTTGGAAGCAGCGACGAAAACGACGGGCACCGTGTGCTCCTGATCTCAGGTTTTACAAAGGCGGCTATTGTAACAGTACGTTCCTACAGACGCTTAAGCTGAATTATCGCTGATAAAGATCAATCGGTTCGATTGGCCTTCGTCCTGGTTCTATGCAACTCAGAACGGATAAGCCTGGTGCCAGCGCTCGAAAATCGGCCTGAGCTCGCCGCTTGCTATCAAGGCGGCCATACGCTGGTCGAACACGCCCGCCAACGCTCTGCCTCGCTCGTTGTCGGTAAACCCGATATAGAGCGGTAATTCGACGATGGGGCTGAGCTTGAATTGCGTGGGATCTTTCGCCTGGCTGAGTACGAATTTGGACTCAGTAAGAGAGTCGATGTAAAAGTCCGCCCTGGCATGCTCGAGCATCGGCAGGATGCCATCCCGGCGCTCGATCTGGTTGAAGCGTTGTACGTTGGGCAAATAGGCCTCGAACTTGTAGCCACGCACCCAAGCCAGGCGGTAATTGGCCAGCGTCGCCATAGTCGGCGTCGGGGCAGTAGCCAGCCCCAGCGCATAGATATGGTCGGAATCGTAGCGCCATTTTGGGTACACCACGCCTTTGACTTCATCACGATAGGAACCGACCCAGCCATCCACCTCGCCGCGCTGGGCCAAGCCGACCGAGCGGGTATAAGGCACGCTGCGGGTTTGCAGCTTGATCCCGGCCGGCTCGAACACCTGTCGCAGCACGTCCCAGGCCAGGCCGCTGCCGTCGGCGTTGGTGTAGTCGTCCCAGGCTTCGCTGGCCAGCAGGACCTTGCCGGGCACCTGTGCCTGCGCAAGGGCCGTAAAGGCACAGAGCAGTATCAGCAGCCAACGGCGCACATCCATAGTGGTGACCTCCTACAGGTCTTGCGTCCATTTGACTGCATAGAGGTTAGCGCAGCTCACCGATTCAGGGCGTCTCGCGAAAATGCTGATAGCCGCGCACGGCCGGGGTGATGTCCTGCCCATGGGTGTCGAGCAGCGTTACGCCCTGCCCTGCCTCGACCCGGCCGATCACATGGACCGGCCAGCCGCCGGCCAGCAAGGGTGCCAACTCGACGGGCGGTAGGGTAAACGCCAGCACATAGTCGTCGCCGCCGCTCAAAGCCGCCACCCTCGCCGCGTCATCGCCGACAAACGCCAGCAGCGCCAGAGACAACGGCAACCGCTGGCGCTCGATCAACAGGCTGACAGCCGATGCCTTGGCGATATGCCCGCAATCGGCCAACAGCCCGTCGGAGATATCCATCGCGGACGTGGCCTTGCCGCGCAGCGCCAGCCCGAGGGCCAACTGCGGTTGCGGCGACCAGTAGTGCGCCAGCAACGGGTCGGCAATGGCCGCGTCGGCGCTGCGCTGGCCCAATACCAGCGGCAAGGCGCCGGCGGCATTGCCCAGTTCCCCGCCAACGCACAGCAAGTCGCCTGGCTGCGCGCCGCTGCGGGTCAACGCCTGCCCGGCCGGCAGCCGACCAAACACGGTCAGGGTCAGGCTCAGCGGGCCCCGCGTGGTATCGCCACCCACCAGGCCGACGCCGCAGCTTTGCGCCATGGCGTTCAAACCCTGGGCATAGCGTTGCAGCCAATCGGCATCGACGGTCGGCGTAGTGAGCGCGAGGGTAAACGCGAGGGGGTGGGCGCCCATGGCAGCCAGGTCGCTCACCGCCACGGCCAGCGAGCGCTGGCCGAGCAGAAAGGGGTCGCAGGGGTCGGCAAAATGCACCCCGGCCACCAAGGTATCGGTGGAGATTGCCAGTTGCTCCCCAGGCGGGAGCGCCAGCAAGGCGCAGTCGTCGCCGATCCCCAGGGCAATGCCTTCGCCGCCTTGCGCACAGGGCGCGGCGGCGAAGTATTTGTGGATCAGCTCAAACTCGCCCATGGGGAACCCAAGCGCAACTTAGCGCTTGTGTTCCTTCACTTCGGCTTCACGCAGGCGCGGGGCCAGCTTGTCGAGCACGCCGTTGACAAACTTGTGGCCGTCGGTCGAACCGTAGACTTTCGCCAGCTCGATACCTTCGTTGATGACCACGCGGTACGGCACGTCGACGCGCTTGAGCAGCTCCCAGGTGGACAGGCGCAATACGGCCAGTTCAACCGGGTCCAGCTCTTCAAGGGTCAGGTCCAGGCACGGCGACAGGGCTGCATCGATCTCGGTCAGGTTGGCCGGAACCCCGTGCAGGATGTCGTGGAAGTAGCTCTGGTCGGCAAAGGTGAAGTCGTTATCGACGCGGAACTGCGCTTCGATCTCGTTCAGCGACGTGCCGGCCATGTGGCGCTGGTACAACGCCTGGGTCGCGAGCTGGCGGGCAGCACGGCGCTTTTCGCTTTTCGACGGCTTGCCGGCATCGGCTGGACGCTCATCGCGTGGGTTGAAACGATCGCTCTCGTCGGAAATCACTTGGCCTCCAACTGCGACAGCAGGCTAACCATTTCCAGGGCGGACAAGGCAGCTTCAGCGCCCTTGTTACCGGCCTTGGTGCCGGAACGCTCGATGGCTTGCTCGATGGAATCCACGGTCAGTACGCCGAAGGCAACTGGCACGCCGAACTCCATGGACACCTGGGCCAGGCCCTTGGTGCATTCGCCGGCCACGTATTCGAAGTGCGGAGTACCGCCACGAATCACCGCGCCCAGGGCGATGATCGCCGCGTATTCACCCTGCTGTGCAACTTTTTGCGCAACCAGTGGAATTTCGAAGGCGCCAGGGGCGCGGATGATCGTGATGTCGCTCTCGCTCACACCGTGGCGAACCAGGGCGTCCACGGCACCGCTTACCAGGCTTTCAACCACGAAGCTGTTGAAGCGGCCAACCACCAGGGCATAGCGGCCTTTGGGGGCGATGAAGGTACCTTCGATGGTCTTCAGGGTCATTCGACAAATCTCTTAAAGAGCCGGGACGCGAAAAGTGCGTCCCTCAGTGATGATTTAACCGCGAACAAGGGGCAAAAAACGCCGGGCTTTATTCGGAGGGCACGTATTCTACAACTTCCAGGTCGAATCCGGATATCGCATTAAATTTCATCGGTGCGCTCATCAGGCGCATTTTGCGCACGCCGAGGTCGCGCAGGATCTGCGAACCGGCACCGACGATGCTGTAGGTGGTCGGCGTCTTGACCTGGGTGTGCTCGGCGGTTTCGCGAATATGCGCGAGCAATACGTCGCCATCCACCGGGTTGCCCAACAGCAACACCACGCCGCTGCCTGCCTCGGAAACCGCGGACATGGCGGCGCGCAGGCTCCAGCGGCCCGGCTGCTTGACCATCAGCAGGTCGCGCAACGGGTCCATGTTGTGCACGCGCACCAGGGTCGGTTCGTCGGCGCAAATGGTGCCCAGGGTCAGGGCCATGTGCACGTCGCCTTCGACTGAATCACGGTAGGTCACCAAATTGAATTGGCCCAGTTCGCTGTCCAGTGGCTGCTCGGCAATCCGCTGAACGGTACGTTCGTGGATCATGCGGTAGTGAATCAGGTCGGCAATGGTGCCGATCTTGATGTCGTGTTCGGCGGCAAAGGCTTCGAGTTCGGCGCGACGGGCCATGGTGCCGTCGTCGTTCATCACTTCGCAGATCACCCCGCTCGGCTCGAAACCGGCCATGCGCGCGAGGTCGCAGGCGGCTTCGGTGTGGCCGGCGCGCGCGAGGGTGCCGCCCGGTTGGGCCATCAACGGGAAGATGTGGCCCGGGCTGACGATATCTTCAGCCTTGGCGTCTTTGGCGGCCGCCGCTTGCACGGTGCGCGCGCGGTCAGCAGCAGAAATACCGGTGGTGACGCCGGTGGTCGCTTCAATCGACACGGTGAACTTGGTGCCGAAACCCGACCCATTGCGCGGCGCCATCAACGGCAGCTTGAGCAGTTCGCAACGCTCGCGGCTCATGGGCATGCAGATCAGCCCACGGGCGTGCTTGGCCATGAAGTTGATGTGCTCGGGCTTGCAGGCCTCGGCGGCCATGATGATGTCGCCTTCGTTCTCGCGGTCTTCGTCATCCATCAGGATGACCATCTTGCCTTGGCGGATGTCTTCAACCAGTTCTTCGATGTTATTGAGCGCCACGCGGCACCCCCTTGGTCAGGATTTCAGGTAGCCGTTAGCGGCCAGAAAACTTTCGGTGATGTTGCTACCGGTTGGCTCTGCGGCCTTATCGCCCAACAACAGGCGCTCCAGGTAACGGGCAAGCAAGTCGACTTCCAGGTTCACCCGGCGACCTGGCTGGTACGAGGCCATGATGGTTTCGCTGAGGGTGTGGGGAATGATGGTCAGTTCGAATTCGGCGCCATTCACGGCGTTCACGGTCAGGCTGGTGCCGTCGACGGTGATCGAGCCTTTGTGGGCGATGTACTTGGCCAGCTCTTTCGGCGCGCGGATGCGGAATTCCACGGCACGCGCGTTTTCGCTGCGGGCAACCACTTCGCCGACGCCGTCGACGTGGCCGCTGACCAGGTGGCCACCCAGGCGCGTGGTGGGGGTCAGGGCTTTTTCCAGGTTGACCGGGCTGCCGGCCTTGAGGTCGTTCATCGCGGTGCAGTCGAGGGTTTCGCGGCTGACGTCGGCGGCAAAGCCGTTGCCCGGCAACTCGATGACGGTCAGGCACACGCCGCTGACGGCGATGCTGTCGCCCAGCTTGACGTCGCCCAAGTCGAGCTTGCCGGTTTCAACCAGCAGGCGCACGTCGCCACCCTTTGGGGTCATGGCGCGGATGCTGCCGATGGATTCGATAATGCCGGTGAACATGGCCTTCTCCAAAAATACGGGGGCCGCGCTGAGCGCAGGCGGGAAATTATACGCTCGCTGCTGGCACAGGGATGGCAGTGACTCGCCAGTCGTCGCCTACAGCGCGCATTTCAGTGATCTTGAGTTGGGGGGCGTCGGACAGTTTCTCAAGCGGCCAGTCGAGCAAAGGCCGCGCGGCGGAGCCGAGGAACTTGCCGGCGACGAATATCACGTATTCGTCTACCAACCCCTGCTGGGCAAACGCGCCGGCCAGGCTCGGGCCGGCTTCCACCAGCACTTCGTTGACGCCACGGGCGGCCAGCGCCACCAGCGCCGAGCGCAGGTCGACCTGGCCTTCGACGCCCGGCACCACCAGGCACTCGGGGCCACGCGGGAACTGGTTTTCCGCAGTCACGCAGGTGATGACCAGCGCGGGACCGGCCTTGAAAAACGGCGCGTTGAGCGGCACCCGCAGGCGCCCGTCAATCAGCACGCGCAACGGCGGGCGCGACATGGCCAGGGCGGTGGTTTCTGCATCCAGGCCCAACTCGGCGGCACGCACGGTGAGACGCGCGCCATCGGCCAGTACTGTGTCGGCACCGGTCAGCACCACGCTGGCCTCGGCGCGCAGGCGCTGCACGGCGGCGCGGGCGGCGGGGCCGGTGATCCATTGGCTTTCGCCGCTGGCCATCGCGGTACGGCCGTCCAGGCTCATCGCCAGCTTGACCCGCACAAACGGCAGGCCATGTTCCATACGCTTGAGGAAGCCTCTATTGAGAGTCCTGGCTTCACTTTCCAACACACCGCTGCGCACGTCGATCCCGGCCTGGGCCAGGCGCTGCATGCCGCGCCCGGCGACGTCCGGGTTAGGGTCCTGCATCGCCGCGACCACCCGAGCCAACCCGGCACTCACCAGCGCATCGGCGCACGGCGGGGTATGACCATAGTGGCTGCAAGGTTCGAGGGTCACATAGGCGGTGGCGCCGCGCGCTTTGTCACCGGCAGCGCGCAGGGCATGGACTTCGGCATGCGGTTCGCCGGTGCGCACATGCCAGCCTTCGCCGACAATCTGCCCATCGCGGACAATCACGCAGCCAACACGCGGGTTGGGATGGGTGGTGTACACGCCCTTGCGCGCCAGTTCGAGGGCGCGGGCCATGTAATGGGCGTCGAGGACGGCTTGCTCTGGATTCATTCTTTGGCAGGCTCACGGGCCAGGCGGTCGATCTCTTCGCGGAACTCATTGAGGTCCTGGAAGCGTCGATACACCGAGGCGAAACGGATATAGGCGACTTCGTCGAGCTTTTGCAGCTCGCCCATCACCAGCTCTCCAACCACCAGGCTCTTGACCTCGCGCTCGCCGGTCGCACGTAGCTTGTGCTTGATATGCACCAGCGCCGCTTCCAGCCGCTCGACACTCACCGGGCGTTTTTCCAGGGCGCGCTGCATACCGGCGCGCAGTTTTTCTTCGTCGAAAGGCTGGCGGCTGCCGTCGGACTTGATCAGACGGGGCAATACCAGTTCGGCGGTTTCGAAGGTGGTGAAACGTTCACCGCAGCCAGAGGCCAGGCATTCGCGCCGGCGACGCACTTGATCGCCCTCGGCGACCAGACGCGAGTCAATGACCTTGGTGTCGTTGGCACCGCAGAAGGGACAGTGCATGGTTGGCAGGCAACAAAAAATGGGAGGGCCATGGTAGCGCATCCCCGTGGCAAGACAAGCCATAGCCTTTACGGTATATAGGCTGACTATTATGTTTCGTATTTTTCAAGCCACGGATTTTGTCCTTTCTGGAGCCGTACATGCAGTTACGACCACTGGTTTTGCTCACGTTGTTCAGTTTTCTGGTCGCCTGCAGCAGCGAAGCCCCCAAGCCCGCAGCCCCACAACCGGTGCCTGCGCAAGAGAAAAAAGTCCCGGGCATAGAAGATATGGGCCCCCTGCCCGCCTTCCAGCGGGAAATCAGCGGCAGCCTTACCAACGTGCCGGCCGGCGCCGAAGTCGAGATGGCGTTGCTGGTGATCGATGATCGCTCGCGTCCACAACAACTGCTGGCCAGCAGTGTGCTGACCGGCAACGGCCAGCCCCTGGCCTTCCGCTTGCGCTACAACCCGGAGGCCTTCCCGGCCGGTGCGCGGGTTGAATTGCGCGGTCGTGCCAGCCAGTCGGGCCAGTTGATCCTGCACCTGCCCGCCGTGCGCATCACCCAGCCGATCACCCAGACCACCGGCCCCCTGCAACTCGTCAAGGCGCCATGACCCCACCGCTGGCCCTGCAAGCGGCGCTGAGCGAGCTGATCGGCGACGCGCAATTGGTGCCCTGCCCGTTGCCGGGCACCGCGCTGTCGTTGTGGCTGCTGGACGCGGACAACATGGACCGCGCCTTCAGCCCCGAAGAAACCCGGCGCATCCTGCACGAACCGCCGTACTGGAGCTTCTGCTGGGCCAGCGGCCTCGCCTTGGCACGCTACCTGGCGGCGAACCCCGAGTGGGTCGCGGGCAAACGCGTGCTGGATTTCGGCGCGGGTTCCGGTGTGGCCGGAATCGCGGCCTTCAAGGCTGGCGCTCTGGAAGTGGTGGCCTGCGACCTGGACCCATTGGCGCTGGCATCCTGTCGAGCAAATGCCGAACTGAACAATGTCGAACTGAATTACTCCGCCGACTTCTTCGCCGAAGCCGACCGCTTCGACCTGATCCTGGTCGCCGACGTCCTCTACGACCGCGCCAACCTGCCGCTGCTGGACCACTTCCTCAGCCGTGGCCGCGAAGCATTGGTGGCGGATTCGCGCGTGCGCGACTTTCAGCACCCGGCTTATCAGCGCTTGGAAATACTCGATGCATTGACGTTGCCCGACCTGGCCGAGCCGTGGGAGTTTCGCAAGGTGAGCCTGTACCATTCGCGGCGCTCATGAGGCCATCGCGGGCAAGCCCCCTCCCACAGTTGAGCCCATTCCCCTGTGGGAGTGGGCTTGCCCGCGATAGCGCACTTTCAGCCAAACCCGCCAGCCCTTATAGTTGCCCCATTCCCGCTTTATTCGAGACGCACAATGAGCAATCCCTCGCCGTACATCTTCGATGTCACCACTGCCAATTTTGACCAGGCGGTGATCCAGAACTCCTTCGAAAAACCCGTGCTGGTGGATTTCTGGGCCGAGTGGTGCGCGCCGTGCAAGGCGTTGATGCCGATGCTGGCGCAGATTACCGAGAGTTATCAGGGCGAGCTGTTGCTGGCCAAGGTCGATTGCGAGGCCGAGCAGGACATCGTTGCGCGCTTTGGCATTCAAAGCTTGCCGACGGTGGTGCTGTTCAAGGATGGCCAGCCGGTGGACGGGTTTGCCGGGGCGCAGCCGGAGTCGGCGGTGCGCAAGCTGCTGGAGCCGCATGTGCAGATGCCACCGCCGGCGGCCGCCAACCCGCTGGAACAGGCCCAGGCGCTGTTTGCCGAAGGCCGTATCAGCGATGCCGAAGCCGTGCTGGTGACCTTGCTGGGCGAGGACAACACCAACGCCGCCGCGCTGATTCTGTACGCACGTTGCCTGGCCGAGCGCGGTGAGCTGGGTGAAGCCCAGGCCGTGCTGGACGCGGTGAAAAGCGACGACCACAAGGCCGCCCTCGCCGGGGCCAAGGCGCAGATCACCTTCCTGCGCCAGGCCGCCGACTTGCCCGACGCCGCCGACTTGAAAAGCCGCCTGGCGCAAAACCCGCAGGACGATGAAGCCGCCTATCAGTTGAGCATCCAGCAACTGGCGCGCCAGCAGTACGACGCGGCGCTGGAAGGTTTGCTCAAGTTGTTTATCCGCAACCGCAGCTACAGCGAAGGCCTGCCGCACAAGACCCTGCTGCAGGTGTTCGAACTGCTGGGCAATGACCACCCGCTGGTCACCGTATACCGCCGCAAGCTGTTCGCCGCGCTGTACTAATCGCCGACCCAGCTGTACAGCGGCGTATCCCCGCCGCTGCTCACCTTGACCTTGGCACTATGGCGCAGGCGCACCAGCAGGCGCTTGCCCGCCGAGGCGTCTCCCGCCAGGCCTTCCAACTGGTCGAGCAATTCCAGGCCATTGAGTTGCCCGGCGTTGCGCAACAGGTCCTGGGCGTTCTGCCACAAGTCATCATTGTGCTTGACCGGCGCCGCCGGCGCGGCCGCAGCGGTGGCCACAGGCGTTGCCTGCAACTGCACACCCAGGCGCGCCCAATCGTCGTCATCCAGTTCCAGGGTCAAGTCCACCGGCCAGTCGCCGACGGTTCCACGAATTCGCAACATCGTCCGTACTCCTGCACTTTTTCTGACAGGCATGCTCCCATGCGGCTTGCGCAACGCCAAGCGGGCGGTCAAACTCTCGGCACTATTGTTATAAGATCACATAACAAAACTTTCATGTCCTGGAGCCTTCTCTCATGCGCCGTCTGCTGCTTGCTTTGCCGTTTGCCCTGTTGCCACTCGCCATTGCTCACGCTGCGGATGAGCACGATCACGATCATGAGCACGGCAGCCTCGGCGCCCACGAACACGGGGTCGGCCGCCTCAATGCCGTATTGGACGGCCAGGCCCTGGAGCTGGAACTCGACAGCCCGGCGATGAACCTGGTGGGCTTCGAACACCTGGCCACCAGCGCCGCCGACAAGGCCAAGGTCGCCGCCGTGCGCAAACAGCTGGAAAACCCCACCGCCCTGTTCAACCTGCCCAAAGGCGCCGGTTGCGTCGTGAGCAGCCAGGAACTCAACAGCCCCTTGTTCGGCGACAAACCGGAAGCCGACCATGACGACGACGATCATGACGACGACGCCAAAGCCGGCGCCCACGAGCATCATCACGACCACAGCGAAATCCACGCCCACTACCAGTTCACCTGCGCCACGCCGACAGCCCTGAGCAACCTGGACCTGAGCCAGGTGTTCAAGACCTTCCCCGCCACCCAGAAAATTCAGGTACAACTGATCGGCCCGAGCGGCCAGCAAGGTGTTGAAGCGACGGCCACCGCAGCCACCCTGAAGTTCTGAGTTCACATGACCCACGCATTGATCGAACTGTCCGACCTGGGCTTTAACTGGCCCGGTCACCCACAGTTGCTGGACATCCCCGCGTTTCGCCTGGAACGCGGGGAAACCCTGTTTCTCAAGGGCCCGAGCGGCAGTGGCAAAACCACCTTGCTCGGCCTGCTCGGCGGTGTGCAGAAACCCAGCCGAGGCAGCATCCGCCTGCTCGGCCAGGAACTCACCGAGCTGTCGGCGGGCGCCCGCGATCGCTTTCGTGTCGATCACACCGGCTATATCTTCCAGCAGTTCAACCTGCTGCCGTTTCTGTCGGTGCGCGAAAACGTCGAGTTGCCTTGTCACTTCTCCAAACTACGCGCGCAAAGGGCAAAGCAACGCCACGGCAGTGTCGACCAGGCCGCCGCGACCTTACTTGCGCACTTGGGCTTGAAGGACAAGGACTTGCTCGAGCGCCGCGCCGACTCGCTGTCCATCGGCCAGCAGCAACGGGTGGCCGCCGCCCGCGCGCTGATCGGACAACCGGAGCTGGTGATCGCCGACGAACCGACCTCGGCCCTGGACTACGACGCTCGCGAAGCCTTCCTGCAGCTGCTGTTCGCCGAATGCCGCGAGGCCGGGGCCAGCCTGTTGTTTGTCAGCCATGACCAGAGCCTGGCGCCGCTGTTCGACCGCAACCTGTCGCTGGCCGAACTCAATCGCGCCGCCACGCCCGCAGAGGTTTGAGATGTATCTGTTCCGTCTAGCCATGGCCAGCCTGGCTAACCGCCGCTTTACCGCGATCCTCACCGCGTTCGCCATCGCGCTGTCCGTCTGCCTGTTGCTCGCGGTGGAGCGCGTGCGCGTCGAGGCGCGCAATAGTTTCGCCAGCACCATCAGCGGCACCGACCTGATCGTCGGCGCGCGCTCGGGCTCGGTGAACCTGCTGCTGTACTCGGTGTTCCGCATCGGCAACGCCACCAACAACATTCGCTGGGACAGCTACGAGCATTTTGCCGCCAGCCCCCAGGTGAAATGGGCGATCCCGATTTCCCTCGGCGACTCCCACCGCGGCTACCGCGTGATGGGCACCAACGAATCCTACTTCGAGCACTACCAGTACGGCCGCAAGCAAAACCTCGAACTCGCCAGCGGCCGCGCTTTCGCCACCGACCCATTCGAAGTGGTGCTCGGCGCCGAAGTCGCCGACGCGCTGCATTACAAGCTCGGCGACAAACTGGTGCTGGCCCATGGTGTGGCGGTGGTCAGCCTGGTCAAACATGATGACAAACCCTTCACCGTGGTCGGCATACTCAAGCGCACCGGCACGCCGGTGGATCGCACGCTGCATATCAGCCTCGGCGGCATGGAAGCGATTCACATCGACTGGCACAACGGCGTGCCGGCCCAGGGCAAGGGCCGCATCAGCGCCGACCAGGCACGCAACATGGACCTCACCCCGCAGGCCATCACCGCGTTCATGCTCGGCCTGAACAACAAGATTTCCACCTTTGCCCTGCAGCGCGAGATCAATGAATTCCGTGGCGAGCCGATGCTGGCGATCCTGCCCGGCGTGGCCCTGCAAGAGCTGTGGAGCATGATGGGCACCGCCGAAAAAGCCCTGTTCGTGATCTCGCTGTTTGTGGTGCTCACCGGTTTGATCGGCATGCTCACGGCGATCCTCACCAGCCTCAACGAACGCCGCCGCGAAATGGCGATCCTGCGTTCGGTAGGCGCCCGCCCGTGGCATATCGCGACGTTGCTGATCTTCGAAGCATTCGCCCTGGCCTTGTCCGGCGTGATCGCAGGCGTCGGCTTGCTGTATGTGTGCATCGCCGCCTCGCGCGGGTACTTGCAGGCCAATTACGGCCTGGACCTGCCGATGGCGTGGCCGAGCGAATATGAATGGACGCTGCTCGCCGGTATCCTCGCAGCGGCGCTGTTGATGGGCAGCGTGCCCGCGTGGCGCGCCTATCGACAATCCCTGGCCGATGGCCTGTCCATACGTTTATGAGGAAGGCTTTGATGCGTCGCGCTCTGTTTGCGTTGTTGCTGCTGGTGGCGGTGCCCACCTGGGCGCAGGACCAGCCCAAGGATCTGTCCTGGCAGG
Source organism: Pseudomonas sp. AC463 (assembly GCF_979253585.1). Taxonomy (NCBI): domain Bacteria; kingdom Pseudomonadati; phylum Pseudomonadota; class Gammaproteobacteria; order Pseudomonadales; family Pseudomonadaceae; genus Pseudomonas; species Pseudomonas sp. AC463. Next base: position 49,532 of record NZ_CEEDDZ010000021.1, read on the forward strand.
AGATGATCCCGCCGGACGCCCCGCCGGAAATCCCCAATATGAAACCGCTGCACGACCTCTCGAACATGGCCGATGCGTTGTCGGTGGAAGCGGCGCCGGCGGCCAAGCAGGACCTGCCCAACGCGCCGGTGGTGCAGAGCCTGGATGGCCAGCATATTCGTTTGCCGGGCTATATCGTGCCGCTGGAAGTCAGCGAGGAAGGCCGCACCACCGAGTTTCTGCTGGTGCCGTATTTCGGCGCGTGCATCCACGTGCCGCCACCGCCGTCGAACCAGATCGTGCATGTGAAAAGCGAAATCGGCGTGAAGCTCGACGAGCTGTACCAGCCGTACTGGATCGAGGGCGCGATGCAGGTCAAACCGTCGAGCAGCGAACTGGCCGACGCCGGTTACCAGATGGATGCCGAGAAGATTTATATCTACGAACTGCCGGAGTAACCCGCCTCCAAACACACTGAAGATCCAAATGTGGGAGGGGGCTTGCTCCCGATAGCGGCGGATCAGTCGCTGAATGGGTTGACTGATCTACCGCATCGGGAGCAAGCCCCCTCCCACAGTTTTACTCAGTGGTTGCCCTTTCATTGAGCTGAGTCAAAAGATCGCGCGGAACGATCTTTACCATTGGACGTACAACTTTTAAACGTCCTTTTGGAGCTCCCATGAACAAGTCTCTGCTCGGCGCGTCCCTCTTCGCGCTCGCCCTCGCTGCCCCTGTCGTACACGCTCACGAAGCGGGCGACATTCTGGTTCGTGCCGGTGCAATCACCGTGAACCCGAAAGCCGACAGCGGCCACGTCAAGGTTGACCAGGGCCCATTGGCCGGCACCAACCTGGGCGGCAAGGCGACCATGAGCAGCGACACCCAACTGGGCTTGAACTTCGCCTACATGCTCACCAACCACGTCGGTATCGAACTGCTGGCCGCCACGCCGTTCGAGCACGACGTGAAGATCAAGGGCACCGCCCTCGGCGCCGCCAACGGCAAGCTCGGTACCCTCAAGCACCTGCCGCCGACCTTGAGCGTCGTGTACTACCCGCTGGATAACAAGTCTGCGTTCCAACCCTATGTGGGCGCCGGCATCAACTACACCTGGATCTACGACGAACACGTCGGCAGCCGCGCCCAAGGCGCCGGCTTCAGCAACTTCAAGGCCGAGAACTCTTGGGGCTGGGCGGCGCAGATCGGCGCTGACTACATGATCAACGACAAGTGGATGATCAACGCCCAGGCGCGTTACATCGACATCAGCACCAAGGCGACGGTGGAAAACAACGCCGTGGCGCCGGGCACTCGCGCCAAGGTCAATGTGGACGTGGACCCGATGGTGTACATGGTGGGTATCGGCTACAAATTCTAAGCAACATTTCACAAACACCACAAAACCCAATGTGGCAGAGAACCAAATGTGGGAGGGGGTTTGCCCCCGATAGCGGTGGATCAGCCAATGAATCTGTTGACTGACACTCTGCTATCGGGGGCAAGCCCCCTCCCACATTTTGATTTGTGTTGAATTTAGCTATGCCGGTAGAACCGATCCAGCAACGCCGGCAACCCCGCCCGCCACGCCCGTGGCTTGATGCCGAAGGTGTGAAGGATTTTCTTGCAGGCCAGCACCGCATGCTGCGGCTCATCCGCCGCGTCCGGCCGGGCCGCGTGGGCCTGGGCGGTGGGCGATTCAATCGCCAGCGGGTGGAAGTTGCGCGCTTCGGTGAGGATCGCCTGGCCCAGCGCCAGCGGCGTGGTCGCCTCATGCCCGGCGTAGTGGTAAGTGCCCCACAGCGGCGCGGCGCAATCGAGTTGCTTGAGCACCGAAATGATCACCCGCGCGGCATCGTCCACCGGCGTCGGGTTACCGCGACGGTCATCGGCCATCAGCAGTTCATCGGGTTTCTCGGCCCGGGCCAGGAAGCGCCCGAGGGTGCCGTCGACGCTGTCATCCAGCAGCCAGCCAAAGCGCAGCAGCACGTGTTGCGGGCAGGTGGCGCGCACGCTCTGCTCAATGCGCCAAAGCGCCTGGCCACGCAGGCCCAAGGGCACCGGCTCGTCCTTTTCGCTGTAGGCGGTGGCGCGGGAGCCATCGAACACGCGGTAGCTGGAAGGCTGCAGCAAGGTGATGCTGTGGTGCTGGCACAACTCGGCCAGGCGTTCGATCGCGAACTCCTGGGCGGCCAAGCGGGTTTCGCTGACGGCTTCGGCCTGGAACCAGTCGAAGTAGTAAGCGAGGTTGATCAACGCATCGGGACGGGTGTCGTCGAGCAATTGCGTAAGGCTCGCGGCATCCCAGCCGTCTTGGGGCGGTTTGGGTGCGAGGAAACCGATGTCTTCCTCTGCACCGAGGCGAATCAGCGCCTGCCCGAGGGCATTCCCGCCGCCCAGTAACATAAGGCGCATTCGCATAGAGTGTGCAGGCCCGGTCTGTTTGGAACGATGGCTATGGTCGGCAGGCCCGTGAGGCATGCCGCCGGCATTTGCCGGAATCGTTGCATTTTGCGGGTTTGTAGCGCAACCGTCACGGATAAAGTACGTGTTTGCAACTTGTTGAACCACGGGCTATCAATCACTAGATGAATCTTCCCGAATCAACCGACACAGCCTTGAGCGGTTTCCACCCCGCGGTCAGCGCCTGGTTTGGCGCCACGTTCCCCTCGGTGACCCGCGCCCAGGCCCAGGCATGGCCGCTGATTCGCCAGCGCCACTCGACCCTGATCGCCGCGCCCACCGGCTCGGGCAAGACGCTCACGGCGTTCCTCGCAGTGCTGGACGACCTCGTCCACCAAGGCCTTGCCCACGGCGGCCAACTGCCGGATGAGACGCTGGTGGTTTATGTGTCGCCGCTCAAGGCGCTGTCCAACGACATTCAGATCAACCTGCAAACCCCGCTGGCCGGTATCACCCAACACTTGCAGGGCATGGGCTTGCCGCCGCTGGTGATCCGCACCGCCGTGCGCACCGGCGACACCCCGCAAAAAGACCGCGCGCAGATGCGCAAGCGCGCGCCGCATATTTTGGTGACCACCCCGGAATCCCTCTATGTGCTGCTGGGCTCGGACTCTGGCCGGCAGATGCTCGCCAGCACGCGCACGGTGATTGTCGATGAGATCCACGCCATCGCCGCCGGCAAACGCGGCAGCCACCTGGCGCTGAGCCTGGAGCGTCTGCAAGGGCTGTGCGCCGCGCCGCTGACGCGCATCGGCCTGTCGGCCACGCAAAAGCCTATCGAGGCGGTGTCGCGTTTTCTGGTGGGCACCGGCCGTGAGTGCGCCATCGTCGATATCGGCCACGCCCGCCCCCGCGACCTGGGCATTGAAGTACCGCCGGTGCCGCTCTCGGCGGTGATGGCCAACGATGTGTGGGAGCTGGTCTACGACCGCCTCGCCGAATTGGCCCGTGAGCACCGCACCACGCTGGTGTTCGTCAACACCCGGCGGCTGGCCGAGCGCCTGGCCAGGCATTTGAGCGAACGCCTGGGCAAGGCCGCCGTGGCCGCCCACCATGGCAGCCTGGCCAAAGAGATGCGCCTGGATGCCGAGCAACGCCTCAAGGCCGGTGAGCTGCAAGTGCTGATCGCCACCGCGTCGCTGGAGCTGGGGATTGATATTGGCGATGTCGACCTGGTGTGCCAGATCGGCTCGCCGGGGTCCATCAACGGTTTTCTGCAACGGGTCGGCCGCTCCGGCCACCAGGTCGGCGGCACGCCCAAGGGCCGCCTGTTCGCCACCACCCGCGACGATCTGATCGAGTGCGCCGCCCTGCTCGACTGCGTGCGCCGGGGCGAGCTGGATACCTTGCACATTCCCGTCGCCCCGCTGGATGTGCTGGCCCAACAGATCATCGCCGAAGTCAGCGCCCGTGAATGGCCCGAGCAAGCCCTGCTGGCGCTTATCCACCGCGCCGCGCCCTACGCCGAGCTGGATGAGCGCCACTACCAGGCGCTGTTGCAGATGCTCGCCGAGGGCTACAACGGTCGCCAGGGCCCGCGCGGCGCCTACCTGCACCGCGACGCCCTGACCCGCACCCTGCGCGGCCGCCGTGGCGCCAGGCTGACCGCCGTGACCAGCGGTGGCACCATCCCCGACAACGCCGACTACAGCGTGCTGCTGGAGCCCCAGAGCCTGAACATCGGCAGCGTGAATGAAGACTTTGCGGTGGAAAGCATCGCCGGGGATATCTTCCAGCTCGGCAATACTTCCTACCGCATCCTGCGGGTCGAAGCCGGCAAGGTGCGGGTCGAGGACGCCCACGGCCAGCCGCCGACCATCCCCTTCTGGCTCGGCGAAGCGCCGGGGCGCAGCAACGAATTGTCCTCGGCGGTGGCGCGTTTGCAGGGCCAGCTGGACGCGTTGCTCGGCGCCACGCCCGGCGCGCTGCAGCCGGCCCTGGACTGGCTGACCGGCACCCTCGGCCTGAACCGCGCCAGCGCCGAGCAGATCCTCGATTACCTGGCCCGTGCGCGCCTGGCCCTGAGTGCGCTGCCGTCCCAGGACACGTTGATCATGGAACGGTTTTTCGATGAGTCCGGCGGCACGCAGCTGATCATCCACACCCCGTTCGGCAGTCGCGTCAACCGCGCCTGGGGCCTGGCCCTGCGCAAGCGCTTTTGCCGCACCTTCAACTTCGAACTGCAGGCGGCGGCCAGCGAAAATGCCATCGTGCTGTCGCTGTCCACCAGCCACAGCTTTGAGCTGGATGAGGTATGGCGTTATCTGAACAGCCACAGCGCCGAACACCTGCTGATCCAGGCCGTGCTGGATGCGCCGCTGTTCGGCGTGCGCTGGCGCTGGAACGCCGGCGTGGCCCTGGCGCTGCCGCGCTATACCGGCGGGCGCAAGGTGGCGCCGCAGATCCAGCGCATGAAAAGCGAAGACCTGATCGCCAGCGTGTTTCCCGACCAGATCGCCTGCCTGGAAAACCTTGCAGGCGAGCGCGAAGTGCCCGAACACCCGCTGGTGGAACAGACCCTCGACGACTGCCTGCACGAAGCCATGGACAGCGACGCCTGGCTCGCGCTGCTGCGGCGCATGGAGCGTGGCGAGGTGCGCCTGATCAGCCGCGACCTGCCGGCACCCTCACCCATGGCCGCCGAGATTCTCAGCGCGCGGCCCTACACCTTTCTCGACGATGCGCCACTGGAAGAACGCCGCACCCAAGCCGTACTCAACCGCCGCTGGAGCGACCCGCACAGCACCGACGACCTCGGCGCGCTGGACGCCGATGCCATCGCCGGCGTGCGCGAAGAAGCCTGGCCGGCGCCCCATGGCGTGGATGAAATGCACGAGGCGTTGATGAGCCTGGCGTGCATCGCCCCTCACGAAGTCACGCCGCAATGGGCCGAGTGGTTGCAGGCGTTGGCCAGCGCCGGGCGCGCCTATCAACTGCACAACGGGCTGTGGGTGGCGGTGGAACGCCTGAGTTGCCTGCAGACGATTTACCCCGGGGATTTGCCGCTGCTGCCGGGTTTCGATGAGCCGTGGACCTTCGAGGACGCGGTGGTGGAAGTGCTGCGCGCGCGCCTCGGCGGTTTCGGCCCGCTGACCCTGATCGAGATCGCCGCGCCCTTGGGTCTGGCGGCGGCCGACGTCACCCAGGCCCTCGCCCGACTGGAGCAGGAAGGCTATGTGCTGCGCGGTCGCTTCAGCCCCGGAGCCAGCGATGAGCAATGGTGCGAGCGGCATTTGCTGGCGCGCATTCATCGCTACACGGTCAAGCGCCTGCGCCGCGAGATCGAACCGGTGGCGTTGCAGGACTTCATGCGTTTTCTGTTCGACTGGCAGCATCTGTCCGAGAGCACCCGTGGCCAAGGCAGCGCCGTGTTGGCGCAGATCGTCGGGCAGTTCGAAGGCTATGCCGGCGCTGCATCCGCCTGGGACAGTGACTTGCTCAGTGCGCGGATCAAGGATTACAGCGCCACCTGGCTCGATGAGCTGTGCCGCAGCGGCAAACTGGTCTGGATGCGTTTGAGTAACAAGGCCGGCGCCCTTGCCCTGCGCAGCACGCCGGTGGTGCTGCTGCCCCGCGCGCAAGTGCCGTTATGGAGCGGGCTGACCGAGGCTACCGACAGCACGGCGTTGTCGCCCAAGGCGCAAAAAGTCCACCTGGCCCTGCGCGAACACGGCGCGCTGTTTTTTGATGAGCTGGTGCACGAGGCCCATCTGCTGCGCAGCGAACTGGAAAGCGCCTTGCAGGAATTGGTGGGTGCGGGCCTGGTGAATGCCGACAGCTTCGCCGGCCTGCGCGCCCTGACCACCCCCGCCAGCAAACGCCAGGCGCGTAGCAGCCGGCGCGGGCGTGGGGCGTTTATCGGCGGCATGGACGATGCCGGGCGCTGGGCGTTGATTCGGCGCCCCTCTACCGCCGCCGGTCCACACTCGGCGGAGACGCTTGAGCACGTGGCGATGACCTTGTTGCGCCGCTATGGCGTGGTGTTCTGGCGGGTGCTGGAGCGCGAGGCGGATTGGCTACCGAGCTGGCGCGAGTTGCTGCGCACCTTTCATCGCCTGGAGGCGCGCGGCGAGATTCGCGGCGGGCGGTTTGTCAGCGGGTTGGCGGGGGAGCAGTTTGCCTTGCCGGAGGCGATCCCGTTGCTGCGCGAGGTACGGCGCAGGCCCCATGACGGCAGTTTGATCGCGGTGTGTGGGGCCGATCCGGTGAATCTGGTGGGAACATTGCTGCCGGGCGACAAGGTGCCCGCCGTGAGTGGCAACCGCATTGTGTATCGGGATGGGCTGCCGGCGGCGGTGAGGGTGGGTGGCAAGCAGCGGGTGTTGGTGGAGGTTGACCAGCAGGTGGTTCAGGAGAAGTTGATCAGGCATTGAGGGCCTCATCGGGGGCTTGCCCCCGATGGCGGCCGCCCAGCCACCACCTACCCCGAGGTACGCGGCTGCTCCGTAATCGCCACCGGCTCCCCGCGCTGGGGCAACAAAACCTGCTGTGGATAAGTCTGCGCGAAATGCACCTCATCGCAGTTATCCACAAGCTTCTTCAAGCGCTGGTTGAACGCACGACTCACCGCATACTGCCCACCCGACACCGTCCGGAACTGCGCCGTCAGCACCACGCCGTTGAGGTCCATCTTGTCGACGCCAAACACCTCCAGCGGCCCCTGCAGGTTGTACTTGAGGAATACGTCGTCGCGGATCGACTGCCCGGCCTCGCGGATCAGCTCCACGGCCTTGTCCACGTCGGTGTCGTAGGTGAACTGCACCGAGAAGAACGCATAGGCAAATTGCCGCGACTGGTTGGTAACCGCCTTGATCTGCCCGAACGGCACCGAGTGCACAAAGCCCTTGCCGTCGCGCAGGCGCAGGGTGCGGATGGTCAGGCCTTCGACCGTGCCGGCGTGGCCGGAGTCGAGCACCACCCAGTCGCCGATCGACAGCGTGTCTTCAATGATGATGAACAGGCCGGTGATCACATCCTGCACCAGTTGCTGGGAGCCGAAACCGATGGCCAGGCCGACCACACCGGCACCCGCCAGCAGTGGTGCCACGTTGATGCCGAGGTTGGCCATGGTGGTGATCGCGCAGATCACCACCAGGATGATTTTCACCGCATTGCGCACCAGCGGCAGGATGGTTTTCACCCGCGTGCTGGGCTGGCGGTTCGAGCGTTTATTCACTGGCGGTTTCAGCGCTTCCTGGATAGCCGTGTCGAGCACCACCCAGAACAGCCAGGTCATCAGCAGGATCAGGCCGATGCTGCTGAGCGAGTCGCTGATCGCGCGGCCCACCGAGTTGCGCTGGGCGAACTCGAACAGCGACACGCCCCAGATCCGCCCAAGAATCTCGATAAACGCGATCGCCATGACGATGCGCAGGATCGCGTGCAACAGGCTGAGAAAGCGCTCCTTGTAGGCGCTGCTGCGCTGGATCGCCACCTGGCTGCGCGACTTGAACAGGTGCTGGAGCACGGTGCTGAGAAACACCGTGCCAATCAACAGAATGGTGGTGAACAGCGCGCAGCGCAGGGCCTTCTGGTTATCGTCGCCGGCGCCGATCAGGTTGATCGCCGACACCAGCACCATCAACAGGATCGGCCAGTACCACAGCCCGGAAAACACCCGCAGCGATTGCTGCAACGCCGGGTGTTTGAGGCGCTGGGCCAACGGCCGATTACGAATCAGATGGGCCACCGGGCGGCGCAGGCGCACCACCAACACGCCGAAGATCACCGCTGCGAACAGGCCGGTGAACACCGCGATGCTGCTGGTGATATTGCCGCCGAGTTGCCGGGCGATCTGCGGGCTGGTCAGCGCGTCACTGAGGGCGGCGAGGAAGCCGATCAGGAACAGCGGTTTGGGGCAGTAATCGCGAATAATCTGCACCGCCGGGCGCTTGTGGCCGACGTTGAACATGACGATGACGCACAACAGCATCGAGGTGGAAAAAATGCCGCTGCTAGTGGCGTAGGCAAAACACAGCGCCAGCGCGCGGCCAATTGAAGTGGGTAAAAAGTGGCTGACCGACAAGGTCAGCGGCAGGCAGATCAGCGCGGGGATCGTGTAGGGCACCACATAGCCGAGTACAGCAAGCAGGCGCTCACGCCGTTCAAAGAAGCTGCGCCGGCCCAGGCGCTGCACGATAAAGCGCCCGAGCAGGGTCAGCAGCGTAAAGGCGCCAACCCACACCCCGGACAGCAACAGGAAATCCCCCGCCACGCTCCAAGGTGATCGCTGCGCGGTCTGGTTGACCAGCCGCCCCACTTCATCCGCGGCGCGGTCGGCACGCAGGCGCCATTCATCAATCAGGTTCTGGTTAAGGTCCAGCTTCTGCTGCACATCATCGATGCTGGAACTGATCGCCCCGAGCAGCCCCCCTTCGACCAGCAACTCCGGCTTGGCCGGCGCCTCAGGTTCGGGCGCGGTGGCCGCGGCATGCAATGCGCCGCTGCCAAACAACAGCAGCGCGCCAAGCAGTAATGCAGTCTTTAGATTCGGCAAAACTCCGGGCTCCTTACAGAAGGGTCTGTTAGGAACTGACGGGTTTGAATCCTGATCGTTCCCCTGCTTCGGCATCTTTGCCTTGTGAGCAAATATCAAATGCCAATCCCCATCTTATTCCGCACAAGCCAAAACCGGACACTGCGCTCCTGATTGAAACCCACCGGAGTTGCAGCCATGCCCATTGCCTTGCTCGCGCTGACCCTCAGCGCATTTGCCATCGGGACGACCGAGTTCGTCATCGTTGGTCTGTTACCCACCATCGGCGCCGACCTTGGCGTCGACCTGCCGTCCGCCGGCCTGCTGGTGAGCCTCTACGCCCTGGGCGTGGCCATCGGCGCTCCGGTGCTCACCGCCCTGACCGGCAAGGTGCCGCGCAAGCTGCTGCTGTTGTCGCTGATGGTGCTGTTCACCCTCGGCAACTTGTTGGCCTGGAAGGCGCCGAGTTATGAATCCCTGGTGCTGGCACGGATCGTCACCGGCCTGGCCCACGGCGTGTTTTTCTCGATTGGCTCGACCATCGCCACCAGCCTGGTGCCCAAGGAGAAAGCCGCCAGCGCGATTGCGATCATGTTTACCGGGCTGACCGTGGCGCTGGTGACCGGTGTGCCGCTGGGCACGTTTATCGGTCAGCACTTCGGCTGGCGTGAAACCTTCCTGGCTGTGTCGGCCCTGGGGGTGATCGCGTTTATCGGCAGCCTGATCTATGTGCCGAAAAGCATCGCCCACAGCAAACCCGCGTCGTTGCTGCAGCAGTTGCAAGTGCTCAAGCAACCCCGGCTGTTACTGGTGTACGCGATGACGGCGGTGGGCTACGGCGGTTCGTTTATCGCGTTTACCTTCCTGGCGCCGATCCTTCAGGACATCTCCGGCTTCAGCGCCGGCACCGTCAGCCTGGTGCTGCTGGTGTACGGCATCTCGGTGGCCGCCGGGAATATCTGGGGCGGCAAGCTGGCGGATAAACGCGGGCCGATCAGCGCGCTGAAAATCATCTTCGCACTGCTGGCTGCGGTGTTGTTTGTGCTGACTTTCACCGCCGGCAACCCGTGGCTGGCACTGGCCACCGTGCTGGTGTGGGGCGCGGTCGCCTTCGGCAACGTGCCGGGCCTGCAGGTGTATGTGGTGCGCCAGGCCGAGCATCACACGCCAAACGCGGTGGACGTGGCCTCGGGCCTGAATATCGCGGCGTTTAACCTGGGGATCGCCGGCGGTGCGTGGGCGGGTGGTTTGATCGTGGCGCATATGGGGCTGATCCACACCGCGTGGATTGGCGGCCTGGTGGTGTTGGTCGCGCTGGCGCTGACGGCGTGGAGCGGGCGGCTGGATCGGTTGGGGCCGGTGTACGCCGAGCCCTCGACCCGGGCAGTGACCGGCCACTGATCCAAAGGCAATAGAGGATCAAATGTGGCAGGGGGCTTGCCCCCGATGGCGGTGGGTCAGTCAATCACCTATTGGCTGATACTCCCTCATCGGGGGCAAGCCCCCTCCCACATTTGGTCCTACGCCGTTTGTAGGAAGGTGGAAACTTTCAGGCAAAAAACGCAGTCAGCCATAAACGGGGGCCAGGCCCCCACTCTTTCACAGGAGCAATCATGGCTGCGATCCCCGACTGGGTGCCCATCACCCCCAGCGTCGCCATCACTCGCTTCACGGTGCTGACGGTCAATATCCACAAGGGCTTCACCGCCCTGAATCGACGTTTCATCCTGCCCGAGCTGCGTGAGGCAGTGCGCAGCGTGGGCGCCGATATGGTGTTTCTGCAGGAAATCCACGGCACCCACGAACGCCACCCGCAGCGCTACAGCGACTGGCCGAACATGCCGCAATACGAGTTCCTCGCCGACAGTATCTGGCCGCAGTTCGCCTACGGGCGCAACGCGGTCTACCCCCATGGCGACCACGGCAATGCGCTGCTGTCGAAATTCCAGATCGTGCGCTACGACAACCTCGACATCTCCCAGAGCGGCCATGAAAACCGTGGCCTGCTGCATTGTGTGCTGCGCCTGCCCGGCAACGGTAAGGAGGTGCATGCGATCTGCATCCACCTGGGCCTGCGTGAGGTGCATCGCCAGCAGCAATTGCGCCTGCTGGAGCAGCGCATCCGCGAGATCCCGGCCGATGCGCCGCTGGTGGTGGCCGGTGATTTCAACGACTGGCGCCAAAAGGCCGACCTCAGCCAAAGCGGCCTCACCGAAGTGTTCGTGCACAGCCAAGGCAAGCCGCCACGCACCTTCCCGGCGCGCCTTCCATTGCTACCGCTGGACCGTATCTACGTGCGCAACCTGAAGATCCATAACCCGCGGGTGCTCACCACCCGCCCCTGGTCCCATCTGTCTGATCATGTGCCGCTGTCGGTAGAGGTTGAGATATGAACGTTGCCGTAGAGCACATCGCCACCGACCAGCCACCGGACGAAGCCAAGGCCCGCGACCTCGATTACGGCTGGCAGCGCGACAACCAGGTGGAGCTGCTGGAGAACGGCGAGGCTTACTTCCCCAAGGTGTTCGAGGCCTTGCGCGGTGCGCGGCGCGAGATTCTGCTGGAGACCTTTATTCTCTTCGAGGACAAAGTCGGCACTGAGCTGCACAGCATTTTGATCGAGGCGGCGCAACGTGGGGTCAAGGTGGTGGTGAGCCTCGACGGCTTTGGCTGCGGCGAGCTGAGCCCGGGCTTTCTCGGCGAGTTGGCCGACGCGGGGGTGGCGGTGCAGATGTTCGACCCGGCGTCCAAGACCCTGGGCATTCGCACCAACTGGTTTCGCCGCCTGCACCGCAAGATCGTGGTGGTGGACGCGACCGTGGGGTTTATCGGCGGGATCAACTTTTCCGCCGACCACCTGGGGGATTTCGGCCCCGAAGCCAAGCAGGATTACGCGGTGCAGGTGACCGGCCCGGCGGTGGCCGACTTGCATCATTTTGCCCTCGCGCAAAGCGGCCGTCAGGTGCGCACGCGGCGCGGTTGGCGGCGGCGCCAGCAACGGCCGTCGTTGTGGACGGGCGAGCCAGGCGATGGCCTGGTGCGTCTGATTTACCGCGACAATATCCAGCACCGCGACGATATCGAAGAGGCGTATATCCACGCGCTAAGCCAAGCCAAGCAACGGGTGGTGATCGCCAACGCGTATTTCTTCCCGGGCTACCGCCTGCTGCGTGAAATCCGCAATGCCGCGCGGCGTGGCGTGCAGGTGCAACTGATCATGCAGGGCCAGCCCGACGTGCTGTTGGCCAAGCTGGCCGCGCGCATGCTCTACGACTATTTGCTCAAGGACGGCGTGGTGATTCACGAGTATTGCCAGCGCCCGCTGCACGGCAAAGTCGCGCTGGTGGATGACGAATGGAGCACCGTGGGCTCGAGCAACCTCGACCCGCTGAGCCTGTCGCTGAACCTCGAAGCCAATGTGCTGATTCGCGACCGGGCATTCAATCAGCAGCTGTATGAACGCCTGGAAGTGCTGGCCAAAAACCATTGCCAGACCATGCCGGAAAATCGCAAGCCGCGCCTGTGGTTATGGCGCTTGACCGTGGGTTTTCTGGTGTTCCATGTGATGCGTCACTTCCCCGCGCTGACCGGCTGGCTGCCGGCGCACAAGCCGCGTTTGCAGCCGGTCGAGGGCCAGGTCCATGGGCGCTGAACGTTTCAAGCGCTGGAAGAAACCGCTGACCATCGCGTTTTTCCTGTTGCTGATTGTGCTGTTCACCCTGCTCGCCCGACGCATCGACTGGAGCGAAGTGTTCCAGACCCTAGGCGACTTCAAAGTACGCACATTGATCATTGCCAGCGGGCTGACGCTGTGCAGCTTTATCGTCTACGCCTGCTTCGACCTGATCGGCCGCACCTACATTCGCCAGCCGCTGGGGTGGAAGCAGATCTTGCCGGTAGGAATCATCAGCTATGCGTTCAACCTTAACCTGAGCGCCTGGGTCGGCGGCATTGCCATGCGTTACCGGCTGTATTCGCGGTTGGGAGTGAGCACCAGCAATATTGCCAAGATCCTCGGCTTGAGCCTGGCCACCAATTGGTTTGGCTATATGGCATTGGCCGGAGTGGTGTTCAGCAGCGGGCTGGTGACCATGCCGCCGGGCTGGAAAGTCAGCAGCACGGCGTTGCAGGGTATTGGCGCGCTGCTGGTGTTGGCGAGCCTCGGTTATCTGGCGGCGTGCCAGTTTTCCAAGAAGCGCGCATGGTCGATTCGCGGAATCGAAATCAACCTGCCCTCCTTGCGCATGGCCTGCCTGCAACTGGCGCTGGGCGCGCTGAACTGGTCGCTGATGGCGGCGGTGATTTTCACCTTGCTGCCGGCCAAGCTGGACTATCCGCTGGTGCTGGGCGTGCTGCTGATCAGCGCGATTGCCGGCGTGGTTACCCACATCCCCGCCGGGCTCGGCGTGCTGGAAGCGGTGTTTATTGCGCTGCTGCAACACGAAGCCTCACGCGGCAGTTTGCTGGCCGGCTTGATTGCGTACCGTGCGATTTACTTTATTTGCCCGCTGCTGATTGCGCTGGTGATGTACCTGGGCGTGGAAGCCAAGGCCAAGGCGTTGCGGGTGAAAAAAACACCCGCTTAAACCCTAGCGGGCCTGGATGATGCTCAACCGCTCGCCCACCACCATCTCGGTGATCCAGTCCACCAGGATCGAGGTGTAGGCCTGCTGGAACACCGGGTCACTCAAGGAGTGGTCGGCGCCATCGATGATGCGGTGGGTCAGGGAATGAGTCTGCTGGCACGCCGCGCGGTAACTCATGATAGTGGCGTGGGGCACGTGGTCGTCGGTTTCCGACTCGACGATCAGCACATCCCCGGTGAATTTCGCGCAGGCATGCAGGGCGCGATTGGTTTCGGCGTGCACCAGGGTGCTGCGGTAATCCATCAAATCCATCTTGTCCAGATCGCGCTTGGGCTTGAGCCATTCCTGGTCGCGGTACAACGCCGGCACACGTAGCGCCAGCCAACGTACCGGGCGTAAGGAGGTGAGTATCGCCGCGAGGTAACCGCCATAACTGGTGCCCACCACCGCCACTGCGGAAGTGTCGATGGCCGGGTGGGAAAGCAGCCGGTCATAGGCTGCCAGCAGGTCGCGCAGGTTGTCTTCGCGGGTCACTCGCGACAATGGAATACCGGTGCCAGCATGCCCGCGCAGGTCGAAGGTCAGGCACACGCAGCCAAGGCCGGCGATGCCTTTGGCGCGTTCCAGGTCACGCTCCTGGCTGCCGCCCCAACCGTGCACAAACAGCACGCCGGGGACTTTGGATTTGGGGCTCAGGAACGTCCCGCTCATCTGTTCGTCGTCGATATCGATCGCAATGCTTTCGCTTCTAGCCGTCATAAGATTTAACCGTCACGTACTTGAGAAGAAAGTCGCTGTTTTCGGCCGGGCCGCGATACACCTCGATGGCATCCGCCGGCAGCGCCTGGTCCACGTAGGTTTCCACCGAGGACACGTGAATGGCCTTCAGGCCTGGGTTGTTGATGAAGCTCTGCAGCGCCGCGACTTCCGCGCTGCTGGCCCCGCCCATGCGCCAGGATTGTTCGAGCACACCACTGCGGCGCTGGCCATCGCTGGCCAGGCCTTGGGCGATGTCGTAGTTGCGCCGCGAAGCATAGAAGCCAGGGTAGGCCTCATCGGCGGCAGCGTCGAATACCTGGGCCTGCTCGATGGCTTGGCGTACGTCGTCGGGCAGCTCGAGTTTGAGCAAGTCCTCGTAATAGCCGGGCACCACCAGCAGGTCGGAGCCGCCGTACACTTCTTCGCCATGCCCGTCCTGAGTCAGGTATTGCTCGCCGCAGTAGCTGAACACGTGATCGCCGATAAAGCTCTGGCCCACGCTATGGGTGACCACGTCGCGCAGATCCTGCTCCAGCACGACGCCATCACTGAACAGTTTAGCTGCGTCGGGTCGCGCAAGCAGCGCGTCGAACTCATCCAGGCTGTGGATAACTTCCTGGCCACGCCCGGCGCAGGCGTGCACCGGTTTCAGGCGGATCGGCCCGCTGTGCAGCAGGCGAGTGGCGGCTTCAAGGGCATCCTCTATGGCGAATACGCTGAGGCCGTCCAGCACCACCTCGCGCACGCGCTCACAGAACTTCGGCGACCAGCCTTCCGGCACCGCGGCCTCAGGGCCCAAAACGCCGTGGCTGATCGCCTTGGTGCAAATGAAGTCGTGATCGACATAACCGCCCCACAGGTCCTCCGGGCCTTTGATATTCAGCGCGCGGGCCTGGGCCGGGCCGACCAGGGTTTGCGTCGGCAACAGGTACAAGTCTCGACCGGCATGCTTGTGAGGCTCATAGCTGCCGCCGAATTTGAGCCCCAATATCTGCGCCAGCCAGCGCGCCAGGGCCAGGTTGGTGCCCACCTCATGCTGCGGCGCGCCCTCTCGCGTGGAGTGGGCGACCACCTGTCTTTTGCGTGGAGCTGGGGTCATGCGTCCCCCTTGGCGATCCCGCCATGTGTGTAACAGGAAGGTTGCAGGGATCAGGCCAAGGCGCATTCAAGGGGGATGGTTTTGAAATCAATCAGTTGCGGAAAAACCGATGGCAGTTGGCCTGTTTGATTCTGCACGACGCCGCTTGATCGGCACGGCGTTCTGCACGATTCACACCCCGAAACGGCTACGGTAATCGCTGGGGGCCAGCCCGGTGATTTTCTTGAAAGTGGCGCGAAAGGCGCTCGGGTCCTGATACCCCACGGTCCAGGCAATATGATCGATGGTGCCGTTGGTGAACTCCAGCATCTGCCGGGCCTTGCCCACCCGCAGGTGCTGGCAGTATTCGGTGGGTTTGAGCCCGGTGGCGCTGCGAAAGCGCCGCAGGAATGTGCGTTCCTCCAGGCCCGCCTCTTGCGCCATTGCCGCCACGGACACATCCACCGCGCCACTCGCCTGCAGCCAATGCTGAACCTTGAGGATGGCTGCGTCGCCATGCCCGAGGATCGGCGCAAAGTTGCTGCCGCACTGGCTGGCGCTGTCGCTGTGTTCGATCACCAAAAAGCGCGCGGTGTCGGCGGCGATGCTCGGCCCCATCAGGCGGTCGACCAGGCGTAGGCCCAATTCGGACCAGGCCATGAGGCCGGCGGTGGTGATCAAATCGCCATCGTCGACAATCGGCTTGTCCGCCTCCATGCGCACGGCCGGGAAACGAGCAGCAAAGGACTTGGCAGACGACCAATGAGTGGTGGCGCTGCGCCCGTCCAGCAAGCCGCTGCGCGCCAGCATGATCGAGCCGATGCACACGCCGCCGAGCACGGTGCCGGCCGCGTGTTGCTGGCGAAGCCACTCCAGCAGCGCGGGCGGCGCTTGGGCTTCGCTGAATTCACCAATGGACGGAGGCACCAGCACGGCCATCAAGGGTTGGTCGGGGCCGGGCTGGCTGTCGAAGACCTTGGTGGGTGTGCCGTCGCCATTGACCTGCCAGTGGCTGACCCGCAGCAGCGGCAATTGCGCAGATTGATGCTCGGCAGCGATCCGGTTGGCCACGCCAAACAGGTCGGTCAAGCCATGCACCGCCGCCAGTTGCGCGCCCTGGTAGATCAACACGCCCAGCTCAACCATCGCCATTGTCAGTTTTCCCCCTGTTATTGTCGGTGCAGCCAATGCCAGGCGTCGGCGCCAGCTAAGATACTGAGCCCATCAACCCATCACGAGGCACTACCCATGGCCAAGCAAGCGCTCATCCTAATCGATATCCAGAACGACTACTTCCCCCAGGGCAAGTGGCCGCTTGACGGCGTGGAAGCGGCGGCGGACAAAGCGGCGCAGGTGCTGCAAGCGTTTCGTGCGGCAGGAGACGCGGTGATTCATGTGCGCCATGAATTCACCGCCGAGGACGCGCCGTTTTTCACCCCCGGTTCCGAAGGTGCGCACTTGCACCCCAAGGTGCTGAACCAGGGCGATGAGCCTGTGGTTCTCAAACATTTTGTGAATTCGTTTCGCGAAACCAACCTGCGCACGTTGCTCGAACAACGCAGCATCACCGAGGTGGTGGTGGTCGGCAGCATGAGCCACATGTGCGTCGACGCCGTGGTGCGCGCCGCAGCGGACTTGGGCTACAAAGTTACGGTGATTCATGACGCCTGCGCTACCCGTGACCTGGACTTCAATGGCCAGGTGATTCCCGCAGCGCAGGTGCATGCCGCGTATATGGCGTCGCTGGCGTTTGGGTATGCGGGTGTGGTGTCGGCGGAAGAATACTTGCAGGCACAAGCGGCGGCCGCGTGACCGCCGCGTGTGTGGTTTAGCGAGTGGCGATGATGAACAGGCGCGGGAATGGCAGCAACACGCTGCCATCGGCCAGGGCTGGGTAAGCCTGGGTAATCCGCGCCTGATACTCGCGTAGGAAGGCGGCTTTTTCGTCGTCGCTCAATGGCGCAAGAAACGGCCGCAATGCCGACGCCTTGAACCATTCAACCACCGCCGCATGATCGGCCAGCGGGTGCAGGTAGGTGGTGCGCCACACGTCCACAGTGCTGCAGTGTTTGCTCAGCAACTCGTAGTAGTAGCTCGCGGCGTGGCGTTCATTGTGTTTAACCGAACCGATTTTTGCAGCCCATGGACCCTCGGCCGCCCCTTCGCGCGCCAGCCGGTGGGCAGGCTCGTCGAGGTTATCCGGGGTCTGCACCGCCAGCGTGCCGCCGGGCGTCAGTTGCTTGACCAGATGCGGATAGAGCGTGGCGTGGTCCGGCAGCCATTGCAGGGAGGCGTTGGCCAGGATCACATCAAATGTTTGCCCAGGATTCCAGGCGCCGATATCCGCCAGCTCGAAGTTGAGCGCCGGCAAGCGTTGGCGCGCATCGATCAGCATATCGTCGGAGCTGTCCATGCCGGTGATGTGGGCGTGCGGGAAACGCTCGGCCAACACCTGCGTGGAGTTGCCGGGGCCGCAGCCGAGGTCTACGGCGGTGCGCACATCGGTATTGGGAATGGCCGCCACCAGGTCGCGGACGGGGCGGGTACGCTGCTGTTCGAACAGGGTGTACTGCTTGGCTGACCAGGTCATCGCGGCTTTCCTTCCTTTCAGAGGCTTGATTTAGAGGCTGGCCCCAGCCTAAATCTTGTTAGCCAACAGAACAAATGCCCGTAGGCGTCTACAGACGCTGACCACCGGCAATAAAAAACCCCCGAGGCGTTGGCCATCGGGGGTTTTGCTCGTTCCGGGAGGTTAGCCCTTAGAACGGGATATCGTCATCAAAGCTGTCGAAATCCGGAGCCGGTTGCGGAGCGGCCTGCTGTGGAGCCGGCGCCTGACGCGACTGTTGCGGTGCCGACTGTTGCGGGCGCGGAGCCTGCTGGCGTGGGGCTGGAGCGGACTGCTGGTAGTTGTTGCCCCCGCCTTGTTGGTCGCCCTGCTGTGGACGGCCGCCCAGCAGTTGCATGGTGCCTTGCATGTCGACCACGATTTCGGTGGTGTAACGCTTGATGCCGTCTTTTTCCCACTCGCGGGTTTGCAGTTTGCCTTCGATGTAGACCTGCGAACCTTTACGCAGGTATTCACCAGCGATTTCTGCCACCTTGCCGAACATCGACACACGGTGCCATTCGGTTTTCTCGACCTTCTGGCCGGTCTGCTTGTCGGTCCACTGTTCGCTGGTCGCCAGACTCAGGTTGGTCACGGCGTTACCGTTAGGCAAGTAGCGAACTTCGGGATCCTGGCCGCATGTACCGACCAATATGACTTTGTTAACCCCACGGGCCATAACGTTCTCCTAGGCTGGGCGCGCTGTCGGCACTGGGTTGACCAGTTGCTCGAGCGTCGCGCGATCCAATAATTCGGTGTCTAATTTGATGTAGATGGCGGCTTCTTCTGCAATAACCACGGCATCTGTAACCCCGGTAACGGCCTTGAGGCGCTCAACCAGGCCGGCTTCGCGGATCGCTTCTGGCGATAACGGCAAACGCAGGCTCGTCACATAGGGAGGTTCGCGCATGGTAACAGCAAAGGCCAGCCAAAGTGCAGCCAGCCCGGCGCATCCGAGGAACACAACCGACAAACCGCCATGCTGGAACATCCAGCCACCCATGATGCCGCCCAGTGCAGAGCCCAGGAACTGGCTGGTGGAATACACCCCCATCGCCGTGCCCTTGCCACCGGCCGGTGAAACTTTACTGATCAGCGAAGGCAACGAGGCCTCCAGCAGGTTGAACGCGGTGAAGAACACCACCGTGCCGATTACCAGCGCCCGCAGACTGTCGCCGAACTGCCAGAAGAATAGCTCAGTGAGCATCAGCGTCGCGACGGCGCCGAGCAGAACTCGTTTCATTTTGCGTTTTTTCTCGCCGTAGATGATGAACGGGATCATGGCGAAAAACGAAACCAGCAGCGCGGTCAGGTAGACCCACCAGTGCTGTTCCTTGGGCAGGCCGGCTTTTTCGACCAGTGCTAGGGGCAGCGCGACGAAGCTGCACATCAGCATGGCGTGCAACACGAAGATACCTAAATCCAGGCGCAGCAGGTCCGGATGCTTGAGCGTTGGTAACAAGGCTTTGCGTGCGACACCCGATTCGCGGTGCTGCAACGTACCGGTGGAGCGCGGCACCATAAAGGCCACGATCACAATACCGAACAACGCCATGCCACCGGTGGCCAGGAACAAACCGTGCAGGCCAAACGCGCGGGTCAGCAGCGGGCCAACCACCATGGCCACCGCGAACGACAGGCCGATGGTCATGCCAATCATGGCCATGGCCTTGGTGCGGTGTTGCTCGCGGGTCAGGTCAGACAATAGCGCCATGACCGCCGCCGAAATCGCGCCCGCGCCTTGCAGGATGCGCCCGGCGATCACGCCCCAGATCGAGTCGGACTGGGCCGCCAGCACACTGCCGAGGGCGAACACGATCAACCCCAGGTAAATCACCGGGCGTCGGCCGATGCGGTCGGAAATGATCCCGAACGGAATCTGAAAAATCGCCTGGGTCAGGCCGTAGGCGCCAATCGCCAGGCCGATCAATGCGGGGGTCGCGCCTGCCAGATCCATCCCATAGGTCGCCAGCACCGGCAACACCATGAACATGCCCAGCATACGAAAGGCGAACACCAGCGCCAGACCGCTTGCCGCTCGGGTCTCGCCGCTACTCATGCGTTCGCTGTGGGGATCGTGCATGGAAAAACCTCGTGTGAACCGGCGGCGATTCTACCAGTCCCATCGATTGAGAGGGTATATGCGGCGCTTTGCCGCGCAGCTTTCATGTAAGGCTGCACCTGGCACTCTGGCAGTGTATATTCATCCAGTCTTTAGCCGTATACTCCGGCATTATTTACGCCCGCCGTGCGAGGCCATCTTGGACAAGATCCTGATTCGTGGGGCTAGAACCCACAACCTGAAGAACATCGACCTGACCCTGCCCCGGGACAAGCTGATCGTCATCACCGGTTTGTCCGGCTCGGGCAAATCGTCCCTGGCGTTCGACACGCTGTACGCCGAAGGCCAGCGTCGTTACGTGGAATCGCTGTCGGCCTATGCGCGGCAGTTCCTGTCGATGATGGAAAAACCCGACGTCGACACCATTGAAGGCCTGTCGCCGGCGATTTCCATCGAGCAGAAGTCGACCTCCCACAACCCACGCTCCACCGTGGGCACCATTACCGAAATCTACGACTACCTGCGCCTGCTGTATGCGCGCGTGGGTATTCCGCGTTGCCCGGACCACGACATTCCACTGGAAGCCCAGACCGTCAGCCAGATGGTCGACCTGGTGCTGGCCCAGCCGGAAGGCGCCAAGCTGATGTTGCTGGCCCCGGTGATTCGTGAGCGCAAGGGCGAACACCTTTCCGTCTTCGAAGAGCTGCGCGCCCAGGGTTTCGTGCGCGCACGCATCAACGGCAAGCTGTATGAGCTGGACGAAGCGCCGAAGCTCGACAAGCAGAAGAAGCATTCGATTGATGTGGTGGTCGACCGCTTCAAAGTACGCGCCGACTTGCAGCAGCGTTTGGCGGAATCGTTCGAGACCGCGCTGAAGCTGGCCGATGGTATCGCCCTGGTCGCACCGATGGATGACGAACCGGGCGAAGAAATCATTTTCTCCGCACGCTTTGCCTGCCCGATCTGCGGCCACGCCATCAGCGAGCTGGAACCCAAGCTGTTTTCCTTCAACAACCCTGCCGGCGCCTGCCCGACCTGTGACGGCCTGGGCGTGAAGCAATTCTTCGACATCAAGCGCCTGGTCAATGGCGACCTGACGCTGGCAGAGGGGGCGATACGCGGTTGGGACAGGCGTAACGTCTACTACTTCCAGATGCTCGGGTCGTTGGCGTCACACTACAAATTCAGCCTGGAAGTGCCATTCAACGAACTCCCGGCCGAACAGCAGAAAGTCATCCTGCACGGCAGCGGGTCACAGAACGTCGACTTCAAATACCTGAACGACCGTGGCGATATCGTTAAGCGCTCGCACCCGTTCGAAGGCATCGTGCCGAACCTGGAGCGCCGCTACCGCGAAACCGAATCGGCGAGCGTACGCGAAGAGCTGGCTAAATTCCTCAGCACCCAACCGTGCCCGGATTGCCGCGGCACTCGCCTGCGTCGCGAGGCGCGGCATGTGTGGGTCGGTGAGAAAACATTGCCGGCGGTCACCAACCTGCCGATCGGCGATGCTTGTGAATACTTCGGTGTACTCAAGCTGACCGGCCGCCGTGGGGAAATTGCCGACAAGATTCTCAAGGAAATCCGTGAGCGCCTGCAGTTCCTGGTCAATGTCGGCCTCGACTACCTGTCGCTGGATCGCAGCGCGGATACCTTGTCCGGTGGTGAGGCTCAGCGTATTCGCCTGGCCAGCCAGATTGGTGCCGGCCTGGTGGGCGTGTTGTACATTCTCGACGAACCGTCGATTGGCTTGCACCAGCGCGATAACGATCGCCTGCTGGGCACGCTGAAACACCTGCGCGATATCGGCAACACGGTGATTGTGGTCGAGCACGATGAAGACGCGATTCGACTGGCGGATTATGTCGTCGATATCGGCCCTGGGGCTGGGGTGCATGGCGGGCATATTGTCGCCGAGGGCACGCCGGCCGAAGTGATGGCTCACCCGGACTCGCTGACCGGCAAGTACCTGTCCGGTCGCGTGAAAATCGAAGTGCCAGCCAAGCGCACGCCGCGTAACAAAAAAATGGCGTTGCACCTTAAGGGCGCGCGCGGTAACAACCTGCGCAATGTCGACCTGGAGATTCCGCTGGGCCTGCTGACCTGCGTGACCGGGGTTTCCGGCTCAGGCAAATCGACGCTGATCAACAACACGCTGTTCCCGTTGAGCGCGACCGCCTTGAACGGCGCGACTACCCTGGAACCGGCGGCTCACGACAGCATCAAGGGCCTGGAGCACTTGGACAAGGTGGTCGATATCGACCAGAGCCCGATTGGCCGCACACCGCGCTCCAACCCGGCGACCTATACCGGGTTGTTCACACCAATTCGTGAGCTGTTCGCCGGCGTGCCGGAGTCCCGCTCGCGCGGCTACGGGCCGGGGCGGTTCTCGTTCAACGTCAAGGGCGGCCGCTGCGAAGCCTGCCAGGGCGATGGCCTGATCAAAGTGGAGATGCACTTCCTGCCGGACATTTACGTGCCGTGCGATGTGTGCAAGAGCAAGCGTTACAACCGCGAGACCCTGGAGATCAAGTACAAGGGCAAGAGCATCCACGAGACCCTGGAGATGACCATCGAGGAAGCTCGAGTGTTCTTCGACGCAGTTCCGGCACTCGCGCGCAAGCTGCAGACGCTGATGGACGTGGGCCTGTCGTATATCAAGCTGGGGCAGTCGGCGACCACGCTGTCCGGTGGTGAGGCACAGCGGGTCAAGTTGTCCCGTGAGCTGTCCAAGCGCGATACGGGCAAGACCCTGTATATCCTCGATGAGCCGACCACCGGCCTGCACTTCGCGGATATCCAGCAGTTGCTGGATGTGTTGCACCGCTTGCGTGACCACGGCAACACCGTAGTGGTGATCGAGCACAACCTGGATGTGATCAAGACCGCCGACTGGCTGGTTGACCTGGGGCCGGAAGGCGGCTCCAAGGGTGGCCAGATCATTGCGGTGGGCACGCCGGAGCAGGTTTCCGAGATGCCTCAGTCCCACACCGGTTATTACTTGAAACCGTTGCTGGAACGCGATCGGGCCTGATTTATCGGGCCCAATAAAAAGCCCCTGTCACCTCATCGGTGACAGGGGCTTTTTTGTGGCCGGGGAATCAGAACTGCGATTGCAGGTAGTTTTCCAGGCCAATCAGCTTGATCAGGCCCAACTGCTTTTCCAGCCAGTAGGTGTGATCTTCTTCAGTGTCGTTCAACTGCACACGCAGGATTTCACGGGTCACAAAGTCGCTGTGCTGCTCGCACAGCTCAATGCCCTTGCAGAGCGCGGCACGGACCTTGTACTCGAGGCGAAGATCGGCTGCGAGCATGTCAGGCACCGTGGTGCCCACATCCAGGTCGTCGGGACGCATACGTGGCGTGCCTTCGAGCATCAGGATACGGCGCATCAGCGCGTCGGCGTGCTGTGCCTCTTCTTCCATTTCGTGGTTGATACGTTCGTAAAGCTCGGTAAAGCCCCAGTCTTCGTACATGCGCGAATGGATGAAATATTGGTCACGAGCTGCCAGTTCGCCCGTCAGCAACGTGTTGAGGTAATCGATTACGTCGGGGTGACCTTGCATCGCCCTACATCTCCCTGCTTGAAAGTCTGTAGTTTGAACCATGATGACTCGGAGGTCACGAGACCAACGGCAGAAAAGTGAAGATTTCCTGAGAAAAGTAGCTGAAATAACGCAAAAACCGCCCAAATGAGGGCGGTTCTGCTTATCGTTTAGAGTTGGTTAAGCGATACACCCAGTGCCTTTGCGATTGCGTCTCCATAAGCCGGGTCGGCCTTGTAGAAGTGCTGCAATTGGCGCTGAACCACATCACTGGAAACACCAGCCATTGCACCGGCAATGTTATTGGTGAGCAGCGCTTTCTGCTCATCGTTCATCAAGCGGAACAGCGCACCGGCGTGGCTGTAGTAATCGGTGTCTTCGCGGTGGTCGTAACGATCCGCCGCACCGCTCAAGGCCAGGGCAGGCTCAGCGTATTGAGGCGCTTGCTTCGGCGCATCGCTGTAGCTGTTCGGCTCGTAGTTGGGCGCCGCGCCACCATTGCTGCCGAATGCCATCGAACCATCACGCTGGTAGCTGTTGACCGGGTTGCGTGGCGCGTTCACCGGCAATTGCTGATGGTTGGTGCCAACACGGTAGCGGTGCGCATCGGCATAAGCGAACACACGGCCTTGCAGCATACGGTCCGGGGAAAGGCCAACACCTGGAACCATGTTGCTTGGGCCGAAAGCCGCCTGCTCCACTTCAGCGAAATAGTTCTGCGGGTTGCGGTTCAGTTCCAGCTCGCCGACCTCGATCAACGGGAATTCTTTTTGCGACCAGGTTTTGGTCACATCAAACGGGTTCTCGTAGTGAGCGTTGGCCTGGGCCTCGGTCATGATCTGGATGCACACACGCCATTTCGGGAAATCACCGCGCTCGATCGCACCAAACAGGTCGCGCTGGGCGTAATCAGGATCGGTACCGGCCAGGCGTGCAGCCTCGGCTGGTGCCAGGTTCTTGATGCCTTGCTTGGTCTTGTAGTGCCACTTAACCCAGTGACGCTCGCCATTGGCGTTAATCAGGCTGTAGGTGTGGCTGCCGAAGCCGTGCATGTGACGGTAGCCATCGGGAATGCCGCGGTCCGAAAACAGGATGGTGACCTGGTGCAGCGCCTCTGGAGAGTGCGACCAGAAGTCCCACATCATCTGCGCACTTTTCAGATTGCTTTGCGGCAGGCGTTTTTGGGTGTGGATAAAGTCGGGAAACTTCAACGGATCGCGGATAAAGAACACGGGAGTGTTGTTACCGACGATGTCCCAGTTACCTTCTTCGGTGTAGAACTTCAGGGCGAAACCGCGTGGGTCGCGCTCGGTGTCCGCTGAGCCACGCTCACCGCCCACCGTGGAGAACCGCAGGAAGGTTGGGGTTTGCTTACCGATCGATTCGAAGAGCTTGGCACTGGTGTACTTGGTAATGTCCTGAGTGACGGTGAACGTACCGAACGCACCCGACCCCTTGGCGTGCACACGACGCTCAGGGATGTTTTCACGGTTGAAGTGAGCAAGCTTCTCGATCAGGTGAAAATCGTCGAGGAGCAGCGGGCCACGTGGGCCGGCGGAACGGGAATTCTGGTTATCCGCAACGGGAGCACCGCTGGCGGTGGTAAGGATTTTATTCTGGCTCATGCGCAATTTCCTCAGGTCGGGCTTGGAACTGCCGGCTAATCGGCTTGGGGGGATTATTGACCATCAACATGACACCTACAAATTCATTAAATTGTAGGCATCAATAGAAAATAACTACCAACAACCCCAACGCCCATAGTGCCGAGCGCCACCTGTGGAAGCTTGTACAAATCGCGCTTTTATTACGCGCACAAAAAACCGGGCACTAGGCCCGGTTCTTCGTTACAGCTTGTCGTCTTACTCGGCGCTTACAGCTTCGCCGGCAGTAGCACGATCAACCAACTCGACGTACGCCATAGGCGCGTTGTCGCCAGTGCGGAAGCCGCACTTGAGGATGCGCAGGTAGCCACCCTCACGGGTAGCGTAACGCTTGCCCAGGTCGTTGAAGAGCTTACCAACGATAGCTTTCGAACGAGTACGGTCGAAAACCAAACGGCGGTTAGCCAGGCTGTCTGTCTTGGCCAAAGTGATCAGCGGCTCAGCAACGCGACGCAGTTCTTTAGCTTTCGGCAGTGTAGTTTTGATCAGCTCGTGCTCGAACAGCGACACCGCCATGTTTTGAAACATGGCCTTGCGGTGCGAGCTGGTACGGCTCAGGTGACGACCACTTTTACGATGACGCATGGTTCATTCCTTACCAAACTCACGTTCGGTGATTACGACGATCAGGCAGTCGCCTTGTCGTCCTTCTTAAGACTTGCAGGCGGCCAGTTGTCGAGGCGCATGCCGAGGGACAGACCGCGGGAGGCCAGAACGTCCTTGATTTCAGTCAAGGATTTCTTGCCCAGGTTCGGAGTCTTCAACAGTTCTACTTCGGTACGCTGAATCAGGTCGCCGATGTAGTAAATGTTTTCCGCCTTAAGGCAGTTAGCCGAACGTACAGTCAGTTCCAGATCGTCAACCGGGCGAAGCAGGATCGGATCGATCTCGTCTTCCTGCTCGATTACCACTGGTTCGCTGTCACCTTTGAGGTCGACGAACGCAGCCAACTGCTGTTGCAGAATGGTTGCAGCGCGGCGGATAGCCTCTTCAGGATCCAGAGTACCGTTGGTTTCCAGATCAATAACCAGCTTGTCCAGGTTAGTACGCTGCTCGACACGGGCGTTTTCCACCACGTATGCGATACGGCGAACCGGGCTGAACGAAGAGTCAAGCTGCAAGCGACCAATGCTGCGGCTTTCGTCTTCATCGCTCTGACGCGAGTCGGCTGGTTCATAACCACGACCACGAGCTACGGTGAGCTTCATGTTCAGGGCGCCGTTAGACGCCAGGTTAGCGATTACGTGATCGGGATTAACGATCTCGACATCATGATCCAGCTGAATATCGGCAGCGGTAACCACCCCCGAACCCTTCTTCGACAAGGTCAGCGTAACTTCGTCACGACCGTGCAGCTTGATGGCCAGACCTTTAAGGTTCAACAGGATTTCAATTACGTCTTCCTGTACACCTTCGATGGCGCTGTACTCGTGGAGCACACCGTCAATCTCGGCCTCGACTACTGCGCAGCCGGGCATTGAGGACAACAGGATGCGTCGCAGCGCGTTGCCCAGGGTGTGGCCAAAACCACGCTCGAGAGGCTCGAGAGTGATCTTGGCGCGGGTTGGACTGACAACCTGCACATCAATGTGGCGGGGTGTCAGGAACTCATTTACCGAAATCTGCATGGATGCACCTATTTTCTAGCCCTTACTTGGAGTAGAGCTCGACAATCAGGCTTTCGTTGATGTCGGCGGACAGATCACTGCGAGCAGGAACGTTCTTGAAAACGCCCGACTTCTTCTCAGTGTCTACTTCTACCCATTCTACGCGGCCACGTTGGGCACACAGATCGAGAGCTTGGACAATGCGAAGTTGGTTTTT
This sequence comes from Pseudomonas sp. AC463, assembly GCF_979253585.1. NCBI lineage: Bacteria > Pseudomonadati > Pseudomonadota > Gammaproteobacteria > Pseudomonadales > Pseudomonadaceae > Pseudomonas > Pseudomonas sp. AC463. Next base: position 76,572 of record NZ_CEEDDZ010000021.1, read on the forward strand.
TGCTTTCTCGCGAACTGCGACCACGTCACCAGCACGAACCTGGTAGGACGGAACGTTTACGGTCTGACCGTTAACGCTGATCGATTTGTGCGATACCAGCTGACGGGATTCGGCACGAGTAGAACCAAAGCCCATACGGTATACAACGTTGTCCAGACGGCATTCGAGCAGTTGCAGCAGGTTTTCACCGGTTGCACCTTTCTTGCCAGCAGCTTCTTTGTAGTAGCCGCTGAACTGACGCTCGAGAACGCCGTAGATACGACGGACCTTCTGCTTTTCACGCAGCTGGGTGCCGTAATCGGACTGGCGACCGCGGCGTTGGCCGTGGATACCAGGTGCTGCTTCAATGTTGCACTTCGATTCGATCGCGCGCACGCCGCTCTTCAGGAAGAGATCGGTGCCTTCGCGACGAGCGAGTTTGCATTTTGGACCAATGTAACGAGCCATTCTTTACAATCTCCTGGATTACACGCGGCGCTTCTTCGGCGGACGGCACCCGTTGTGCGGGATTGGCGTCACGTCGGTGATGCTGGCGATCTTATAGCCACAGCCGTTCAAAGCACGGACAGCAGACTCACGACCTGGACCTGGACCCTTGACGTTAACGTCGAGGTTTTTCAGGCCGTATTCCAGCGCAGCTTGACCAGCACGTTCAGCCGCTACTTGAGCAGCAAACGGGGTGGACTTGCGGGAACCGCGGAAACCCGAACCACCGGAGGTAGCCCAAGAAAGCGCGTTACCTTGACGGTCGGTGATGGTCACGATTGTGTTGTTAAAAGATGCATGGATGTGGGCGATGCCATCAACCACTGTCTTTTTAACTTTTTTACGAGGACGAGCAGCAGGTTTTGCCATGATAATTTTCCTGTCGATTCGCTGGGGCGATTACTTGCGGATCGGCTTACGCGGACCTTTACGGGTACGCGCGTTAGTCTTGGTACGCTGACCGCGTACTGGAAGACCACGACGATGACGCAGACCGCGATAGCAACCGAGGTCCATCAAACGCTTGATTTTCATGTTGATTTCGCGACGCAGATCACCTTCAGTGGTGAACTTCGCGACTTCGCCACGCAGCTGTTCAATCTGCTCGTCGCTCAGATCCTTGATCTTAGCGGCTGGGTTTACCCCAGCAACTGCGCAAATTTTCTGCGCAGTAGTGCGACCAACACCATAGATGTAGGTCAGCGAGATAACAGTGTGCTTGTTATCTGGAATGTTAACGCCTGCAATACGGGCCATTCAGTGGGACTCCAATTGACAGCTACCTACGCCCCGGAAGCCAAGAAATAGGGCGCGAGATAATATCGCTGTAATAACAAATAATCAACCCGGCAGCGCACTAGCTGCCGGGCTTCAAGCGGATCACACTCAGCCTTGGCGCTGTTTGTGACGCGGTTCCGCGCTGCAAATTACTCGAACAACACCTTCGCGGCGAATAATCTTGCAGTTACGGCACAGCTTTTTCACCGATGCACGAACTTTCATCACCAACTCCTCGAACCTTATGGGGTACTCAGCGCAACATGCCGCTGCCGTAGCCCTTCAGGTTGGCTTTCTTCATCAGGGATTCGTACTGGTGCGAAACGAGGTGCGATTGTACTTGGGACATGAAGTCCATCACAACCACGACCACGATCAGCAACGAGGTCCCGCCAAGGTAGAACGGAACGTTTGCTGCAACCACCAGGAACTGGGGCAACAAGCACACGGCCGTCATATATAGAGCACCGAACAGGGTCAAACGAGTCAGAACGCCATCAATGTAGCGTGCAGACTGCTCACCTGGACGGATGCCCGGAATAAAGGCACCGGACTTCTTCAGGTTTTCCGCTACGTCTTTCGGATTGAACATCAACGCCGTATAGAAGAAGCAGAAGAAAATAATCCCTGCACTAAACAGCAGAATATTCAACGGCTGACCAGGAGCGATCGACTGAGAGAGGTCCTGCAGCCAGCCCATATTTTCAGACTGACCAAACCAGGTACCCAACGAAGCCGGAAACAGCAAAATGCTGCTCGCGAAAATTGCCGGAATAACACCGGCCATATTCACTTTCAGCGGCAAGTGGCTGGTCTGCGCAGCAAAAACCTTACGGCCCTGCTGACGCTTGGCGTAGTGAACAGCAATACGACGCTGGCCACGCTCAATGAACACCACAAAACCGATAATCGCTACTGCCAGCAAACCGATGGCAACCAGGGCAAAGATATTGATATCACCCTGACGTGCAGACTCGAAAGACTGCCCAATTGCTCTCGGAAGACCGGCGACGATACCTGCGAAAATCAACATCGAGATACCGTTACCAACACCACGTTCAGTAATCTGCTCACCCAGCCACATCATGAACATCGCACCAGCCACAAAAGTGGATACCGCGACGAAATGGAAGCCAAAGTCACCAGTGAACGCAACGCCCTGCCCTGCCAGGCCAACGGACATGCCGATAGCTTGAACCAGGGCGAGGACGACAGTGCCGTAGCGGGTGTACTGGCTAATCTTGCGACGGCCAGCTTCACCTTCCTTCTTCAACTGCTCCAGCTGCGGGCTGACGGCGGTCATCAGTTGCATGATGATCGATGCCGAAATGTACGGCATGATCCCCAGTGCAAAGATGCTCATCCGTTCCAGCGCGCCGCCGGAAAACATGTTGAACAAGCTAAGAATGGTCCCCTCATTCTGTCGAAACAGGTCTGCGAGTCGGTCCGGGTTGATACCTGGAACCGGGATGTGTGCGCCTATTCGGTAGACGATAATCGCCAGGAACAGAAAACGCAGACGAGCCCAAAGTTCAGACATACCGCCTTTGCCGAGCGCTGAGAGAGCACCTTGCTTAGCCATTTATTCCTCGAACTTGCCGCCAGCTGCTTCGATAGCCGAACGCGCACCTTTGGTGGCGCCGATTCCCTTGCCGATAGTGACAGCGCGAGTCACTTCACCGGACAGCATGATTTTCACACGCTGTACGTTGACGTTGATCACGTTGGCATCTTTCAGGGTCTGCACAGTAACGATGTCGCCTTCCACTTTGGCCAGCTCGGACAGACGCACTTCTGCGCGATCCATGGCTTTCAGGGAAACGAAACCGAACTTAGGCAGGCGACGATGCAGCGGCTGTTGACCGCCTTCAAAGCCTGGAGCGATGGTGCCACCGGAGCGGGAGGTTTGACCTTTGTGGCCACGGCCACCAGTCTTACCCAAACCGCTACCGATACCACGGCCCGGACGATGCTTTTCGCGACGGGAACCCGGCGCTGGACTCAGATCATTGAGTTTCATCGATTAACCCTCTACACGCAGCATGTAGTAAGCCTTGTTGATCATCCCGCGATTCTCGGGAGTATCCTGGACTTCTACAGTGTGACCGATGCGACGCAGACCCAAACCTTTAACACACAGTTTGTGGTTAGGGATGCGGCCGGTCATGCTTTTGATCAGCGTTACTTTAACGGTAGCCATGATCAGAAGATCTCCTTGACAGTCAGACCACGCTTCGCAGCGATGGACTCAGGAGATTGCATGGCTTTCAGACCCTTGAAAGTGGCGTGAACCACGTTTACCGGGTTAGTCGAGCCGTAGCACTTGGCCAGAACGTTCTGAACGCCAGCAACTTCGAGGACAGCACGCATAGCGCCGCCAGCGATGATACCGGTACCTTCAGAAGCAGGCTGCATGTACACCTTCGAAGCGCCGTGAGCGGACTTCATAGCGTACTGCAGAGTGGTGCCGTTCAGATCAACTTGGATCATGTTGCGACGAGCAGCTTCCATTGCCTTCTGGATCGCAGCAGGCACTTCACGCGACTTGCCACGGCCGAAGCCAACACGGCCTTTACCATCACCAACCACGGTCAACGCGGTGAAGGTGAAGATACGGCCGCCTTTAACGGTTTTGGCTACGCGGTTAACTTGAACCAGCTTCTCAATGTAGCCTTCGTCGCGCTTTTGGTCGTTATTTGACATAACTTAGAACTCCAGCCCAGCTTCACGAGCAGCATCAGCCAGCGCTTTCACGCGACCGTGGTACTTGAAGCCAGAGCGGTCGAAAGCCACTTGCGAGACGCCAGCGGCCTTAGCACGCGTAGCGACCAGCTGGCCAACCTTAGTGGCCGCGTCGATGTTGCCAGTGGCACCATCACGCAGTTCTTTATCCAAAGTCGAGGCGCTTGCCAGGACTTTGTTGCCGTCGGCCGAGATGACCTGGGCGTAGATGTGCTGCGACGAGCGGAACACGCAGAGACGCACGACTTCGAGTTCGTGCATTTTCAGGCGTGCTTTGCGAGCGCGACGCAGTCGAGTAACTTTTTTGTCGGTCATTTGCTATGCCCTACTTCTTCTTGGCTTCTTTACGACGGACGACTTCGTCCGCGTAGCGCACACCTTTGCCTTTGTACGGCTCTGGTGGACGGAAGTCGCGGATCTCAGCAGCCACTTGACCTACCAGTTGCTTATCGATGCCCTTGATCAGGATATCGGTCTGGCTAGGAGTCTCAGCGGTGATGCCTTCCGGCAATTCGTAATCCACTGGGTGCGAGAAGCCAAGGGCAAGGTTCAAAACCGTGCCTTTTGCTTGCGCTTTGTAACCAACACCGACCAGCTGGAGCTTACGCTCGAAGCCTTGGCTTACGCCTTGGACCATGTTGTTTACCAACGCACGCGTGGTACCGGCCATTGCGCGAGTTTGTTGATCGCCATTGCGAGCAGCGAAACGCAGCTCACCAGCCTCTTCAACGATCTCAACGGACGAATGGATGTTCAGTTCAAGAGTACCCTTGGCACCCTTCACCGAAAGCTGTTGGCCTGCGAATTTTACTTCGACACCGGCTGGCAGCTTAACGGGGTTCTTAGCGACGCGAGACATGCTTATCCCCCCTTAGAACACAGTGCAAAGAACTTCGCCGCCGACACCGGCAGCGCGCGCAGCACGATCCGTCATCACACCTTTGTTGGTGGAGACGATAGACACGCCCAGACCGCCACGAACTTTCGGCAGATCTTCAGCGGACTTGTACTGACGCAGGCCTGGACGGCTAACGCGCTTCACTTCCTCGATGACCGAACGGCCTTCGAAGTACTTCAGCTCGATGGACAGCAGTGGTTTGGTTTCGCTGCTGATCTGATAACCCGCAATGTAGCCTTCGTCTTTCAGGACTTTGGCAACAGCTACCTTCAACTTGGAAGATGGCATGCTTACGACGGACTTTTCAGCCATCTGGGCATTACGGATACGAGTTAGCATGTCCGCTAACGGGTCCTGCATACTCATGGGCTAGACGCTCCTAATACAAAAAAATTAGCCTTGCGGCTACATATGTCGCCGAGAATCTCCGAGCATAAAAAACACGGGCTCAGGCGAGCCGCGTATTTTAGACATACTCCGGAAATGAAACAAGCCCCAAAAGGGGCTTGTTCCAGATTCAAGGTCACCGGCGGTCAGTATCTTGCGATTCCGACCGCCTGGACGTTGAAAGTACTTACCAGCTGGCTTTAACCAGACCTGGTACGTCACCACGCATTGCCGCTTCACGCAGTTTGTTACGGCCGAGGCCGAACTTGCGGTAAACGCCGTGTGGACGACCGGTCAGGCGGCAGCGGTTACGCATGCGCGAAGCGCTTGCGTCACGTGGCTGCTTCTGCAGAGCTACTGTAGCTTCCCAACGCGCTTCTGGACTTGCGTTCAGATCAACGATGATTGCTTTCAGTGCTGCACGCTTCTTGGCGTACTTGGCAACCGTGAGCTGACGCTTCAGCTCGCGGTTTTTCATGCTCATCTTGGCCATGGTCCTACTCCAATCAGTTGCGGAACGGGAATTTGAACGCACGCAGCAGAGCGCGGCCTTCATCATCGTTCTTGGCAGTGGTGGTCAGGGTGATGTCCAGACCGCGGAGAGCATCGATCTTGTCGTAGTCGATTTCCGGGAAGATGATCTGCTCTTTCACGCCCATGCTGTAGTTACCACGACCATCGAAGGACTTGGCATTCAGGCCGCGGAAGTCGCGAACCCGAGGCAGGGAGATCGACAGCAGACGATCCAGGAATTCGTACATACGCTCACGGCGCAGAGTCACTTTGACGCCGATCGGCCAACCTTCACGGACTTTAAAGCCAGCGATGGATTTCCGAGCGTAAGTCACAACGACTTTTTGACCGGTGATCTTTTCCAGGTCAGCAACAGCGTGCTCGATGACTTTTTTGTCGCCGATCGCTTCGCCCAGACCCATGTTCAGGGTGATTTTGGTAACGCGCGGAACTTCCATCACGTTCCCAAGCTTAAGTTCTTCCTTAAGCTTAGGGGCGATTTCCTTCCGGTAAATCTCTTGTAGTCGTGCCATGGTCTAATCTACCTAGCAGTGTTCAAGCATCAACCGCTTTTTGGGTCGACTTGAAGACACGAATTTTCTTACCGTCTTCTACTTTGAAACCAACGCGGTCAGCCTTGTTGGTTTCGCCGTTGAAGATGGCGACGTTAGAAGCGTCCAGCGGAGCTTCTTTCTCGACGATACCGCCCTGCACGCCCGACATCGGGTTAGGCTTGGTATGACGCTTAACCAGGTTCAGACCACCGATAACCAAACGGTTATTAGCGAGAACCTTAAGCACCTTACCGCGCTTACCTTTGTCTTTGCCGGCGATCACGATGATCTCGTCGTCACGACGAATCTTTTGCATGTCGGATCTCCTTACAGCACTTCTGGGGCGAGCGAGACGATCTTCATGAACTTCTCAGTACGAAGTTCACGGGTCACTGGCCCAAAGATACGGGTGCCGATCGGCTCTTGCTTGTTGTTCAGAAGAACAGCAGCGTTGCCATCAAAGCGGATAATGGAGCCATCTGCACGGCGAACGCCGTGACGAGTGCGGACTACAACAGCAGTCATCACTTGGCCTTTTTTCACTTTACCGCGAGGAATTGCTTCCTTCACGGTAACTTTGATGATGTCACCGATACCAGCGTAACGACGATGGGAGCCACCCAGCACCTTGATGCACATAACACGGCGAGCGCCGCTGTTATCGGCCACATCGAGCATGGATTGAGTCTGAATCATATAATTTCTCCGACCCCTAGTCCTTAGACTTCCACAGCGCGTTCGAGAACATCAACCAATGCCCAAGACTTGGTCTTGGCCAGCGGACGAGTTTCACGAATAGTGACTTTGTCGCCGATGTGGCACTGGTTGGTTTCGTCGTGCGCGTGCAGCTTAGTCGAACGCTTAACATATTTACCGTAGATCGGGTGCTTAACGCGACGCTCGATCAGTACGGTGATGGTTTTGTCCATCTTGTCGCTGACAACACGGCCAGTCAGCGTACGGACAGTCTTTTCGGCTTCAGCCATGATCACTTACCTGCCTGCTGGTTGAGCACAGTCTTCACGCGAGCGATGTCACGCTTAACTTGCGAGAGCAGATGAGACTGCCCCAACTGGCCAGTTGCTTTCTGCATACGCAGATTGAACTGGTCGCGCAGCAGGCCGAGCAGTTGCTCGTTCAGCTGCTGTGCGGATTTTTCACGAAGTTCATTCGCTTTCATCACATCACCGTCCGTTTAACAAAGGCGGTGGCGAGCGGCAGCTTTGCAGCAGCCAGGGCAAAAGCCTCACGCGCCAGCTCTTCAGTTACACCCTCGATTTCATACAGGACTTTGCCTGGCTGAATCTGGGCTACCCAGTATTCCACGTTACCCTTACCTTTACCCATACGAACCTCGAGAGGCTTTTTGGAGATCGGCTTGTCCGGGAATACACGGATCCAGATCTTGCCGCCACGTTTAACGTGACGGGTCAGTGCACGACGCGCTGACTCGATCTGACGAGCGGTGAGACGACCACGAGCTACAGACTTCAGCGCGAACTCGCCGAAGCTGACTTTGCTACCGCGCTGAGCCAGACCACGGTTGTGGCCTGTCATCTGCTTGCGGAACTTCGTACGCTTTGGTTGCAACATTTGGCGTACCCCTTACTTAGCAGCTTTTTTACGAGGCGCTGGTGCTTGTGGTTTCAGTTCTTCTTGGCGACCACCAATTACTTCGCCTTTGAAGATCCAAACCTTTACACCGATCACACCGTAAGTGGTGTGAGCTTCGTAGTTGGCATAGTCGATGTCGGCACGCAGGGTGTGCAGTGGCACACGACCTTCGCGATACCATTCAGTACGTGCGATTTCAGCACCGCCGAGACGACCGCTCACTTGGATTTTGATGCCTTTGGCACCAATGCGCATGGCGTTCTGTACGGCGCGCTTCATAGCGCGACGGAACATTACGCGACGCTCCAGCTGCTGAGCTACGCTCTGCGCAACCAGCATACCGTCGAGCTCCGGCTTACGGATCTCTTCGATATTGATGTGCACAGGCACACCCATTTGCTTGGTCAGGTCCTGACGCAGTTTCTCAACATCTTCACCTTTCTTCCCGATAACGATACCTGGACGAGCGGTGTGGATGGTGATACGTGCAGTTTGTGCCGGACGATGGATATCGATACGGCTTACGGACGCGCTTTTTAGTTTGTCTTGGAGATACTCACGCACCTTCAGATCAGCGAACAAATAGTCCGCATAAGTCCGACCGTCTGCGTACCAGACGGAGGTGTGCTCCTTGACGATTCCCAGGCGAATGCCAATGGGATGTACTTTCTGACCCATCTCTTCGACTCCGTTACTTGTCAGCAACCTTGACAGTGATATGGCAAGACCGCTTGACGATGCGATCAGCACGGCCTTTGGCACGTGGCATGATGCGCTTCAGCGAACGCCCTTCGTTGACGAAAACGGTGCTGACCTTCAGGTCATCAACGTCTGCGCCTTCGTTATGCTCGGCGTTGGCTACGGCCGACTCCAGCACTTTCTTCATGATCTCGGCGGCTTTCTTACTGCTGAAAGCCAACAGGTTGAGCGCTTCGCCCACCTTCTTCCCGCGGATCTGGTCGGCGACCAAGCGGGCTTTCTGGGCGGAGATTCGAGCGCCCGACAACTTAGCGGCTACTTCCATTTCCTAACCCCTTAACGCTTGGCTTTCTTGTCTGCCACGTGCCCACGATAAGTGCGGGTACCGGCAAACTCGCCTAGTTTGTGGCCGACCATGTCTTCGTTCACGAGAACTGGGACGTGCAAGCGACCGTTGTGTACAGCGATGGTCAGACCGACCATTTGTGGCAGGATCATCGAACGACGCGACCAGGTCTTAACTGGTTTGCGATCGTTCTTTTCCGCCGCCACTTCGATCTTCTTCAGTAGGTGAAGATCAATAAAAGGACCTTTTTTCAGAGAACGTGGCACTGTCGTATCCCTCTATTTACTTGCGACGACGGACGATCATTTTGTCGGTACGCTTATTACCACGAGTCTTCGCGCCCTTAGTCGGGAAGCCCCATGGCGATACCGGATGACGACCACCAGAGGTACGACCTTCACCACCACCGTGTGGGTGGTCAACCGGGTTCATGGCAACACCACGAACGGTTGGGCGAACGCCACGCCAGCGTTTGGCACCAGCTTTACCCAGCGAACGCAGGCTGTGCTCGGAGTTCGAGACTTCACCCAGGGTCGCGCGGCATTCAGCCAGCACTTTACGCATCTCACCAGAACGCAGACGCAGGGTCACGTAGACACCTTCACGAGCGATCAGCTGAGCCGAAGCACCAGCGGAACGAGCGATTTGCGCGCCTTTACCTGGCTTCAATTCGATGCCGTGTACGGTGCTACCAACTGGAATGTTGCGCAGTTGCAGAGCGTTGCCCGGCTTGATCGGTGCCAGAGCACCTGCGATCAGCTGGTCACCAGCACTCACGCCTTTAGGGGCGATGATGTAGCGACGCTCGCCATCTGCGTACAGCAGCAGAGCGATGTGAGCAGTACGGTTTGGATCGTATTCGATACGCTCGACAGTGGCAGAGATGCCATCTTTGTCGTTGCGACGGAAGTCGACCAGACGATAATGCTGCTTATGGCCACCACCGATGTGACGAGTGGTAATACGACCATTGTTGTTACGACCACCAGTCTTCGATTTTTTCTCGAGCAGCGGTGCGTGAGGAGCGCCTTTATGCAGCTCCTGGTTGACCACCTTGACCACAAAACGGCGGCCAGGGGAAGTCGGTTTGCATTTAACGATTGCCATGATGCACCCCTTCCTTACTCAGCACTGCTGCTGAAATCGAGATCTTGGCCTGGCTGAAGGGAGATAACTGCCTTCTTCCAGTCATTACGCTTGCCCAGACCGCGAGCAGTGCGCTTGCTCTTACCCAGAACATTCAGGGTAGTAACACGCTCTACTTTCACGCTGAACAGGCTTTCGACGGCCTTCTTGATTTCCAGCTTGGTTGCGTCAGTTGCAACCTTGAAAACGAACTGGCCTTTCTTGTCAGCCAGAACCGTAGCCTTTTCGGAAACGTGCGGGCCAAGCAGAACTTTAAATACGCGTTCCTGGTTCATCCCAGCAGCTCCTCGAATTTCTTCACGGCCGACACGGTGATCAACACCTTGTCGTATGCGATCAGACTAACTGGATCGGAACCTTGCACGTCACGTACATCAACGTGTGGCAGGTTGCGAGCAGCCAGGTACAGGTTCTGATCAACAGCTTCCGACACGATCAAAACGTCGGTCAGGCTCATGTTGTTCAGTTTGCCCAGCAGATCTTTGGTTTTTGGACTTTCAACAGCGAAGTCTTGAACCACGACCAGACGGTCGGTACGCACGAGTTCAGCAAGGATGGAGCGCAGTGCTGCGCGGTACATCTTCTTGTTGAGCTTCTGCGAGTGATCCTGTGGACGAGCTGCGAAAGTGGTACCGCCGCCGCGCCAGATTGGGCTACGGATAGTACCGGCACGAGCACGGCCAGTACCTTTCTGACGCCAAGGGCGCTTACCGCCACCACGAACGTCGGAACGGGTCTTTTGCTGCTTGCTACCTTGACGGCCGCCGGCCATGTAGGCCACGACTGCTTGGTGAACCAGCGTCTCGTTGAACTCGCCGCCAAACGTCAGTTCGGAAACTTCGATCGCTTGAGCGTCATTTACATTTAATTGCATGTCAGCTTCCCCTTAACCGCGAGCCTTGGCCGCTGGACGTACAACCAGGTTGCCGCCAGTAGCGCCAGGAACAGCACCCTTGACCAACAACAGATTGCGTTCAGCGTCGACGCGCACTACTTCGAGGGACTGCACGGTCACGCGCTCAGCGCCCATATGACCGGACATTTTTTTGCCCTTGAATACACGACCAGGAGTCTGGCACTGGCCAATAGAGCCCGGGACGCGGTGGGAAACGGAGTTACCGTGAGTGTTGTCTTGGCCACGGAAATTCCAACGCTTGATCGTACCCTGGAAGCCTTTACCCTTGGACTGACCGGTTACATCAACCAGTTGACCAGCGGCGAAGATTTCAGCGTTGATCAGATCGCCAGCCTGGTAGTCGCCGTCTTCAAGACGGAACTCCATAACAGTGCGACCAGCTGCAACGTTTGCTTTAGCGAAGTGACCTGCTTGAGCAGCAGTCACGCGCGAAGCACGACGCTCGCCGACAGTGACTTGCACTGCACGATAGCCATCGGTCTCTTCAGTTTTGAACTGGGTGACGCGATTCGGTTCGATCTCAATGACCGTGACCGGAATGGAGACACCTTCTTCGGTGAAAATACGGGTCATACCGCATTTACGACCGACTACACCAATAGTCATGTTGTAAACCTCATGAGTGTACGGGGCTTTCACCCGCTATGGCCGCCCATTTCAGAGCGTTACACGACTAAGACCCAAGTCTTAGCCGAGGCTGATCTGTACTTCCACACCGGCCGCCAGATCAAGCTTCATAAGTGCATCAACGGTTTTATCCGTTGGCTGGACGATGTCCAGTACGCGCTTATGAGTGCGGATCTCGTACTGGTCACGCGCGTCTTTGTTGACGTGCGGGGAGACCAGAACGGTGAACCGCTCTTTACGGGTAGGCAGTGGAATTGGACCACGCACTTGAGCACCAGTACGTTTCGCGGTTTCCACGATTTCCTGGGTGGATTGGTCGATCAGGCGATGGTCAAAAGCCTTCAACCTGATACGGATTTGCTGATTTTGCATTGGATTTCAGACTCCGGCTGCTATTCCCAGCGAGCGCAATACGCCCGTTAAAAGGAGGCGCAATTCTATAGACGGCCCTGATAGGTGTCAACCCAATAAAAAAGGCCCCCGCTGAGCGGGGGCCTTTTCAAAACATCAGAGCTATCTCAGAAGAGATAATTACTCGATGATTTTAGCTACAACGCCAGCACCAACGGTACGGCCGCCTTCACGGATTGCGAAACGCAGACCGTCTTCCATAGCGATGGTTTTGATCAGGGTGACAACCATTTTGATGTTGTCGCCTGGCATTACCATTTCTACGCCTTCCGGCAGTTCGCAGTTACCAGTTACGTCGGTAGTACGGAAGTAGAACTGTGGACGGTAGCCTTTGAAGAACGGAGTGTGACGACCGCCTTCTTCTTTGCTCAGCACGTACACTTCAGCTTCGAACTTGGTGTGCGGCTTAACCGAACCTGGCTTAACCAGAACCTGGCCACGCTCAACGTCGTCACGCTTGGTACCACGCAGCAGAACGCCGCAGTTCTCGCCAGCACGACCTTCGTCGAGCAGCTTACGGAACATCTCAACACCGGTGCAGGTGGTGACGGTAGTGTCACGCAGACCAACGATTTCCAGTGGATCTTGAACCTTGACGATACCGCGCTCGATACGACCAGTTACAACAGTACCGCGACCGGAGATCGAGAATACGTCTTCGATTGGCATCAGGAACGGCTTGTCGATAACACGGACTGGATCTGGGATGTAGCTGTCCAGAGTCTCAACCAGTTTACGAACGGACGTGGTGCCCATTTCGTTGTCGTCTTTGCCTTCCAGAGCCATACGAGCAGAACCGATGATGATCGGAGTGTCGTCGCCTGGGAAGTCGTAAGTGCTCAGCAGATCGCGCACTTCCATCTCAACCAGTTCCAGCAGCTCAGCGTCGTCTACCAGGTCAGCCTTGTTCAGGTAAACCACGATGTACGGAACGCCAACCTGGCGGGACAGCAGGATGTGCTCACGGGTTTGTGGCATCGGACCATCAGCGGCCGAGCAAACCAGGATCGCGCCGTCCATCTGGGCAGCACCGGTGATCATGTTCTTCACATAGTCAGCGTGACCTGGGCAGTCAACGTGAGCGTAGTGACGGATCAGCGAGTTGTATTCAACGTGCGCGGTGTTGATGGTGATACCACGAGCTTTTTCTTCTGGAGCGCTGTCGATTTTATCGAAATCAACGATTGCGGAACCGAAAACTTCGGAGCAAACGCGAGTCAGAGCTGCGGTCAGAGTGGTTTTACCGTGGTCAACGTGACCGATAGTGCCAACGTTGACGTGCGGTAGGGAACGATCAAATTTTTCTTTAGCCACGACAATTAACTCCTTGCCTAAAGGACTGAATCAGCCTTGTTTTTTGGATACAGTTTCAGCGATGTGCGCCGGAGCTGTGTTGTATTTTTTGAATTCCATAGAGTAGCTTGCGCGACCCTGGGACATGGAGCGAACGTCGGTCGCATAACCGAACATCTCACCCAACGGAACCTCGGCGCGAATCACTTTGCCGGAAACCGTGTCTTCCATACCCAAGATCATGCCGCGACGACGGTTAAGGTCGCCCATGACATCACCCATATAGTCTTCAGGTGTAACAACTTCTACCGCCATGATTGGCTCAAGCAACTCACCACCGCCCTTCTGGGCCAGTTGCTTGGTAGCCATGGAAGCAGCCACCTTAAACGCCATCTCGTTGGAGTCGACGTCGTGGTAAGAACCGTCAAAAACGGTAGCTTTCAGGCCGATCAGCGGATAGCCGGCAACAACACCGTTCTTCATCTGCTCTTCGATGCCCTTCTGGATAGCAGGGATGTATTCCTTAGGAACAACACCACCCACTACTTCGTTCACGAATTGCAGACCTTCCTGACCTTCGTCAGCAGGAGCAAAACGGATCCAGCAGTGACCGAACTGACCACGACCGCCGGACTGACGAACGAACTTGCCTTCGATTTCACAGTTCTTCGTGATGCGCTCACGATAGGAAACCTGAGGCTTACCGATGTTGGCTTCGACGTTGAACTCACGGCGCATCCGGTCAACCAGGATGTCCAGGTGCAGCTCGCCCATGCCGGAGATGATCGTTTGACCAGTCTCTTCATCAGTTTTGACGCGGAAAGATGGATCTTCCTGAGCAAGCTTGCCCAGAGCGATACCCATTTTTTCCTGGTCATCCTTGGTCTTAGGCTCTACGGCAACCGAAATAACCGGCTCCGGGAAGTCCATGCGAACCAGGATGATTGGCTTAGCAGCGTCGCACAAGGTTTCACCAGTGGTGACATCCTTCATGCCGATCAGGGCCGCGATGTCACCAGCGCGTACTTCCTTGATCTCTTCACGGGCGTTTGCGTGCATTTGCACCATACGACCCACGCGCTCTTTCTTGCCTTTAACCGAGTTGATCACGCCGTCGCCGGATGCCAACACGCCCGAGTAAACGCGGACGAAGGTCAAAGTACCCACGAATGGGTCGGTAGCGATCTTGAACGCCAGGGCCGAGAACGGCTCGCTGTCGTCTGCATGACGCTCCATTTCTTCTTCCTCGTTATCAGGGTTGGTACCCTTGATAGCGGGAATGTCGGTTGGAGCAGGCAGGTAGTCGATCACAGCATCGAGAACCAGGGGAACGCCCTTGTTCTTGAACGAGGAACCGCAAACAGCCAAGACGATCTCACCAGCGATAGTACGCTGACGCAGAGCGGCCTTGATTTCCGCGTTGGTGAGTTCTTCACCTTCGAGGTACTTGTTCATCAGCTCTTCGTTGGCTTCGGCCGCAGCTTCAACCATGTTGTTGCGCCACTCGTCAGCCAGTTCCTGCAGTTCAGCAGGGATAGGCTTACGAACAGGAACCATACCTTTGTCAGAATCGTTCCAGTAAACAGCTTCCATGGCCAGCAGATCGATCTGCCCCTGGAAGTTGTCTTCGGAACCGATAGCCAACTGGATTGGCACGGGGGTGTGACCCAGGCGCTGCTTGATCTGACCGATCACGCGCAGGAAGTTGGCGCCAGCACGGTCCATCTTGTTTACGTAAACAAGACGTGGAACGCCGTATTTGTTGGCTTGACGCCATACGGTTTCCGACTGAGGCTCAACACCCGAGGTACCGCAGAACACAACGACAGCGCCGTCGAGTACACGCAGGGAACGTTCAACTTCAATGGTGAAGTCTACGTGACCCGGAGTATCGATTACGTTGAAGCGGTGCTCATCCTTGTACTGCTTCTCGGAACCTTTCCAGAAGGCGGTAATAGCAGCAGAAGTAATGGTAATACCACGCTCCTGCTCCTGAACCATCCAGTCTGTGGTCGCGGCGCCGTCATGCACCTCGCCCATCTTGTGACTTTTGCCGGTGTAAAACAGTACGCGCTCGGTGGTGGTGGTTTTACCAGCATCCACGTGAGCAACGATACCGATGTTACGGTAGCGGCTAATCGGAGTAGTACGAGCCATAAAGCCCTCGCAAAATTAGTGAAGCTAGAATTAGAAGCGGTAGTGCGAGAAAGCTTTGTTAGCTTCAGCCATACGGTGCACGTCTTCACGCTTCTTAACAGCAGCACCTTTACCTTCAGCGGCGTCCAACAGTTCGCCGGCCAAACGCAGAGCCATAGACTTCTCGCCGCGCTTACGGGCGAAGTCTACCAACCAGCGCATTGCCAGAGCGTTACGACGGGACGGACGAACTTCAACCGGAACCTGGTAAGTAGCACCGCCTACACGGCGCGACTTCACTTCGACCAGCGGAGCGATGGCGTCGAGAGCTTTCTCGAAGATTTCCAGGGGGTCGCTGTTCTTGCGTTCTTTAACCTTTTCCAGCGCGCCATAAACGATACGCTCGGCAACGGCTTTCTTGCCGCTTTCCATCACGTGGTTCATGAACTTGGCCAGGATTTGGCTTCCGTATTTTGGATCGTCAAGCACTTCGCGCTTGGCTGCTACGCGTCTTCTTGGCATGGATAAGCCCTCAAACGGTCTTCAGGTTCGTTCGGAATCGGTGCCCTTGCGGGACGCCTCCGACCTTACTCTTATCGACTCAGAAAATAAGATGATTCAGTTTTACAAAAAGCCGCTACTACTTAGGCTTCTTGGTACCGTACTTCGAACGACCCTGGTTACGACCTTTAACGCCGGAAGTATCCAAGGAGCCGCGTACGGTGTGGTAACGAACACCTGGCAAGTCTTTTACACGACCGCCGCGGATCAGTACCACGCTGTGCTCTTGCAGGTTGTGACCTTCACCACCGATGTACGAGGAAACCTCGAAACCGTTGGTCAGGCGCACACGGCATACTTTACGCAGTGCCGAGTTAGGTTTTTTCGGCGTGGTGGTATACACACGGGTGCATACGCCACGACGTTGCGGGCAGTTCTGCAGCGCAGGCACGTCGGATTTCTCGACGATACGCTTACGCGGCTGACGTACCAGCTGGTTGATAGTTGCCATCTACTAGCTCCACTGTTGTCTTGCGACGCTATTGTCTTGCAAGAAAAGCAAAATGGCAGGAACGAATTCCCGCCAAATTTAGGGGTACAAGAGTCTAAAGAGGATCTTGTCCCCAGTCAAGGCAAGGCCCCGACCTCCCCTCTCGTCGAACCGCGACAAAACTGCCTCGATCCGACGAATGGGGCTGCCAGGGCCCGGTCTTATCTATCGCTGAACTCAGTTACCGCTTGAGTTCAGTGCTTCGGTCAGTGCAGCTTCCACTTCACTGGCGCTTACGCGCAGCGGCTTGTCAGCATCACGGCGACGCTTACGCTCGCTATGGTAAGCCAAACCGGTACCTGCCGGGATCAGACGACCCACGACCACGTTTTCTTTCAGGCCGCGCAGGTAATCGCGCTTGCCGGTTACCGCTGCTTCGGTCAGTACGCGAGTGGTCTCCTGGAAGGAGGCCGCCGAGATGAACGACTCAGTGGACAACGACGCCTTGGTGATACCCAGCAACACACGAGTGAATTTGGAAACGAATTTCTCGTCGCCAGCCAGACGCTCGTTCTCTACCAGTACGTGAGTCAGCTCCATCTGGTCGCCCTTGATGAAACTGGAATCGCCGGATTCAGCGATTTCAACTTTACGCAGCATCTGACGCAGGATGGTCTCGATGTGCTTATCGTTGATCTTCACGCCTTGCAGGCGGTAAACGTCCTGGATCTCGTTAACGATGTACTTGGCCAGCGCACTCACACCCAGCAGACGCAGGATGTCGTGTGGATCGCTCGGGCCGTCGGAGATAACTTCGCCGCGGTTTACCTGTTCGCCTTCGAAGACGTTCAGGTGACGCCACTTCGGAATCAGCTCTTCGTACGGATCGGTACCGTCGTTCGGGGTAATGACCAGACGGCGCTTGCCCTTGGTCTCTTTACCGAACGCGATGGTGCCGCTGACTTCAGCCAGAATCGATGCTTCTTTCGGACGACGAGCTTCGAACAAGTCGGCAACACGCGGCAGACCACCGGTGATGTCTCGAGTCTTCGAAGTTTCTTGCGGGATACGCGCGATAACATCACCGATCGCGATCTTCGCACCATCCGCCACACCGACCAGGGCGTTGGCTGGCAGGAAGTACTGAGCGATTACGTCAGTACCTGGCAGCAACAGGTCCTTGCCGTTGTCATCGACCATCTTCACGGCAGGACGGATGTCTTTACCGGCAGCTGGACGATCTTTGGCGTCGAGTACTTCAATGTTGGTCATACCGGTCAATTCGTCAGTCTGACGCTTGATCGTGATGCCTTCTTCCATGCCCACGTAGGTCACGGTACCTTTCATTTCGGTAACGATTGGGTGAGTGTGCGGATCCCACTTGGCCACGATTGCGCCAGCGTCGACCTTGTCACCTTCTTTAACCGAAATCACGGCACCGTACGGCAGCTTGTAACGCTCGCGCTCACGACCGAAGTCATCAGCGATAGCCAGCTCACCGGAACGGGACACAGCAACCAGGTGGCCATCCACTCGCTCAACGTGTTTCAGGTTGTGCAGACGGACAGTACCGCCATTCTTCACCTGAACGCTGTCGGCTGCGGAGGTCCGGCTTGCCGCACCACCGATGTGGAACGTACGCATGGTCAGCTGGGTACCCGGCTCACCGATGGACTGGGCAGCGATAACGCCGACCGCTTCACCGATGTTCACCTGGTGACCACGAGCCAAGTCACGGCCGTAGCACTTGGCGCAAATGCCGTAGCGGGTTTCGCAGCTGATCGGCGAGCGAACAATCACTTCGTCGATGCTGTTGAGTTCGATGAACTCGACCCACTTCTCGTCTACCAGGGTGCCGGCAGGAACGATGATTTCCTCGGTACCCGGCTTGAATACGTCACGGGCAATAACACGGCCCAATACGCGCTCACCCAGCGGCTCTACGACGTCACCGCCTTCAATGTGCGGAGTCATCAGCAGGCCGTGCTCGGTGCCGCAATCGATCTCGGTTACAACCAGATCTTGTGCAACGTCTACCAGACGACGAGTCAGGTAACCGGAGTTAGCGGTTTTCAACGCGGTATCCGCAAGACCCTTACGAGCACCGTGAGTGGAGATGAAGTACTGAAGTACGCTCAAACCTTCACGGAAGTTCGCAGTGATCGGCGTTTCGATGATGGAGCCGTCCGGCTTGGCCATCAGGCCACGCATACCGGCGAGCTGACGGATCTGCGCAGCAGAACCCCGTGCGCCCGAGTCGGCCATCATGTACATCGAGTTGAAGGATTCCTGGTCAACTTCGTCGCCGTGACGGTCAATGACTTTCTCTTTCGAGAGGTTAGCCATCATCGCCTTGGAAACTTCGTCGTTGGCCTTGGACCAAAGGTCGATCACTTTGTTGTACTTCTCGCCCTGTGTTACCAGGCCCGAGGCGTACTGGCTTTCGATCTCTTTCACTTCGTCAGTGGCAGCACTGATGATGCGGGCTTTTTCATCCGGGATAACGAAGTCGTTAACACCGATGGAAACGCCGGAAATGGTCGAATAAGCAAAACCGGTGTACATCAACTGGTCAGCGAAGATCACGGTCTCTTTCAAACCAACCACGCGGTAGCACTGGTTGATCAGCTTGGAGATCGCCTTTTTCTTCATCGGCAAGTTGACGACGTCGTACGACAGACCTTTTGGCACAACTTGATACAGCAGCGCACGGCCGACAGTGGTGTCGACGATACGGGTGCCGCTCACGCTG
This sequence comes from Pseudomonas sp. AC463, assembly GCF_979253585.1. NCBI lineage: Bacteria > Pseudomonadati > Pseudomonadota > Gammaproteobacteria > Pseudomonadales > Pseudomonadaceae > Pseudomonas > Pseudomonas sp. AC463. The sequence goes on from NZ_CEEDDZ010000021.1 coordinate 95,860, forward strand.
CCGCCGTCACGGTCGTTGACGGTTTCGTTGATCCGCACTTTGACCTTGGCGTGCAGTGCGGCTTCGCCGGCACGGAACACACGGTCAACTTCTTGCAGGTCAGCGAATACGCGGCCTTCGCCCTTGGCGTTGATCGCTTCACGGGTCATGTAGTACAGACCCAATACAACGTCCTGCGACGGAACGATGATTGGCTCACCGTTGGCTGGCGACAGAATGTTGTTGGTCGACATCATCAACGCACGCGCTTCCAACTGGGCTTCCAGTGTCAGCGGTACGTGCACGGCCATTTGGTCGCCGTCGAAGTCGGCGTTGTACGCAGCACAGACCAGAGGGTGCAGCTGGATAGCCTTACCTTCGATCAATACCGGTTCAAACGCCTGGATACCCAGACGGTGAAGGGTCGGTGCACGGTTGAGGAGAACCGGGTGTTCGCGAATCACTTCAGCGAGAACGTCCCAAACCTCTGGCAGTTCGCGCTCGACCATTTTCTTGGCCGCTTTGATGGTGGTCGCGAGACCGCGCATTTCAAGCTTGCCGAAGATGAACGGCTTGAACAGCTCAAGTGCCATCTTCTTGGGCAGACCGCACTGGTGCAGACGCAGGGTCGGGCCTACGGTAATTACCGAACGACCGGAGTAGTCAACACGCTTACCAAGCAAGTTCTGACGGAAACGACCTTGCTTACCCTTGATCATGTCAGCCAAGGATTTCAGAGGACGCTTGTTGGAACCGGTGATAGCGCGACCACGACGACCGTTGTCGAGCAAGGCGTCGACAGCTTCCTGCAACATACGCTTTTCGTTGCGCACGATGATGTCCGGAGCGGACAGATCAAGCAGACGCTTCAAGCGGTTGTTACGGTTGATCACGCGGCGGTACAGGTCGTTGAGGTCGGACGTCGCGAAACGACCACCATCCAACGGTACCAGCGGACGCAAGTCTGGCGGCAGAACCGGCAGAACGGTCAGCACCATCCACTCTGGCAAGTTGCCGGAACCCTGGAAGGCTTCCATCAACTTCAGACGCTTGGACAGTTTCTTGATCTTGGTTTCGGAGTTGGTTTGCGGAATTTCTTCGCGCAGACGGCCAATCTCGTGTTCCAGGTCGATAGCGTGCAGCAGTTCACGGACAGCTTCAGCACCCATGCGGGCGTCGAAGTCATCACCGAACTCTTCCAGCGCTTCGAAGTACTGCTCGTCGTTCAGCAGCTGACCTTTTTCAAGGGTGGTCATGCCTGGATCGATAACGACATAGCTCTCGAAGTAGAGAACGCGTTCGATATCACGCAGGGTCATGTCCATCAGCAAGCCGATACGGGACGGCAGCGATTTCAGGAACCAGATGTGGGCAACCGGCGAAGCCAGTTCGATGTGCGCCATGCGCTCACGACGAACCTTGGCCAGTGCAACTTCAACGCCGCACTTCTCGCAGATCACACCACGGTGCTTCAAGCGCTTGTACTTACCGCACAGGCACTCGTAATCCTTTACCGGGCCAAAGATCTTGGCGCAGAACAGGCCGTCACGCTCAGGTTTGAACGTACGGTAGTTGATGGTTTCCGGCTTTTTAACTTCACCGAACGACCACGAACGGATCATCTCAGGCGATGCCAACCCAATACGGATGGCGTCGAACTCTTCGACTTGACCCTGGTTTTTCAGCAAATTCAGTAGGTCTTTCAAGGCCTTTCCTCCTGGCGGAGCAGAGAGCGGGCTAAACAGCCCCGCTCTCGATTCGCGTCACGTGTTATTCGGTTTCCAGATCGATATCGATGCCGAGGGAACGAATTTCTTTGATCAACACGTTGAAAGACTCGGGCATGCCCGGCTCCATACGGTGATCGCCGTCCACGATGTTTTTGTACATCTTGGTACGACCGTTCACATCGTCCGACTTCACTGTGAGCATTTCTTGCAGAGTGTAAGCAGCACCGTATGCTTCCAGTGCCCAGACCTCCATCTCCCCGAAACGCTGACCACCGAACTGAGCCTTACCACCCAGCGGCTGCTGGGTAACCAGGCTGTACGAACCGGTAGAACGAGCGTGCATCTTGTCGTCTACCAAGTGGTTCAGCTTCAGCATGTACATGTAGCCAACAGTAACCGGGCGCTCAAACTTGTTGCCGGTACGGCCGTCGAACAGCTGCATCTGGCCGCTTTCTGGCAGGTCTGCCAGTTTCAGCATGGCCTTGATTTCGCTTTCCTTGGCACCGTCGAACACCGGGGTAGCCATTGGAACGCCGCCGCGCAGGTTCTTCGCCAGATCCAGGATTTCCTGGTCGGAGAAGGTGTCCAGCTCTTCGTTGCGACCGCCGATCTCGTTGTAGATCTCGTGCAGGAACTTACGCAGGTCTGCGACCTTGCGCTGCTCTTCGATCATACGGTTGATCTTCTCGCCCAGACCTTTGGCCGCGAGGCCCAGGTGGGTTTCGAGGATCTGACCAACGTTCATACGCGAAGGTACGCCCAACGGGTTGAGGACGACGTCGACCGGGGTGCCATTGGCATCGTGCGGCATGTCTTCAACCGGCATGATCACGGAGACCACACCCTTGTTACCGTGACGACCGGCCATCTTGTCGCCCGGCTGGATGCGGCGACGGATTGCCAGGTAAACCTTGACGATTTTCAGCACGCCTGGAGCCAGGTCATCGCCCTGCTGCAGTTTGCGCTTCTTGTCTTCGAACTTGTCGTCCAGCAGACGGCGGCGATCAACGATGTAGGCCTGAGCCTTCTCGAGTTGCTCGTTCAGAGCGTCTTCAGCCATGCGCAGTTTGAACCACTGGCCGTGCTCAAGACCGTCGAGGATTTCGTCGGTGATGTCCTGACCTTTCTTCAGGCCTGCGCCGCCTTCGGCCTTGTGGCCTACCAGAGCGGAACGCAGACGTTCGAAGGTCGCGCCTTCAACGATACGGAACTCTTCGTTCAGGTCCTTGCGGATCTCGTCGAGCTGGGTCTTCTCGATGGACAGTGCACGAGCATCACGCTCAACGCCGTCACGGGTGAAGACCTGTACGTCGATGACAGTACCTTTGGTACCGGTAGGTACACGCAGGGAGGTGTCTTTAACGTCGCTGGCTTTTTCACCGAAGATGGCACGCAACAGCTTCTCTTCCGGAGTCAGTTGGGTCTCGCCTTTCGGAGTGACCTTACCGACCAGAATATCGCCTGCGCCAACTTCAGCACCTACGTAAACGATACCGGCTTCGTCCAGCTTGTTCAGTGCAGCTTCACCCACATTCGGGATGTCTGCAGTGATTTCCTCTGGCCCAAGCTTGGTATCACGTGCCACACAGGTCAGTTCCTGGATGTGGATCGTGGTGAAACGGTCTTCTTGGACAACACGCTCGGACAGGCAGATGGAGTCTTCGAAGTTGAAGCCGTTCCATGCCATGAACGCGATGCGCATGTTCTGACCCAGCGCCAGCTCACCCATGTCGGTGGACGGGCCGTCGGCCATGATGTCGCTACGCTGAACGCGATCACCCTTGCTCACCAGCGGACGCTGGTTGATGCAGGTGTTCTGGTTCGAGCGGGTGTATTTGGTCAGGTTGTAGATGTCGACACCGGCTTCGCCAGTTTCAACTTCGTCATCGGCAACACGAACCACGATACGGCTGGCATCAACGGAGTCGATCACGCCGCCACGACGAGCCACGACGCAAACGCCGGAGTCACGAGCTACGTTACGTTCCATGCCGGTACCTACCAGCGGCTTGTCAGCGCGCAGGGTTGGTACAGCTTGACGCTGCATGTTGGAACCCATCAACGCACGGTTGGCGTCATCGTGCTCCAGGAACGGGATCAGCGACGCTGCAACCGAAACTACCTGCTTCGGCGAAACGTCCATCAAGGTGACGTCTTCCGGCGCCTTGACGGTGAACTCGTTCAGGTGACGAACAGCTACCAGCTCGTCGATCAGGACTTTCTTGTCGTTCATCGTGGCCGAAGCCTGAGCGATCACGTGATCAGCTTCTTCGATGGCGGACAGGAATACGATCTCGTCGGTGACCAGAGCGTCTTTCACCACACGGTACGGGCTCTCGAGGAAGCCGTACTGGTTGGTGCGCGCATAAGCGGCCAGGGAGTTGATCAGACCGATGTTCGGACCTTCCGGCGTTTCGATCGGGCAAACACGACCGTAGTGCGTCGGGTGTACGTCACGAACTTCGAAGCCTGCACGCTCACGGGTCAGACCGCCCGGGCCCAGTGCGGAAACACGGCGCTTGTGGGTGATCTCGGAGAGCGGGTTGTTCTGGTCCATGAACTGCGAAAGCTGGCTGGAACCGAAGAACTCTTTCACCGCCGCAGCCACAGGCTTGGCGTTGATCAGGTCTTGCGGCATCAGGCCTTCGCTTTCAGCCATCGACAGACGCTCTTTGACCGCACGCTCAACACGTACCAGGCCAACGCGGAACTGGTTCTCGGCCATTTCGCCTACGCAGCGAACACGACGGTTACCCAGGTGGTCGATGTCATCGACGATGCCTTTACCGTTACGGATGTCGACCAGGGTCTTCAGTACCGCGACGATGTCTTCCTTGCACAGCACGCCCGAACCTTCGATCTCGGTACGACCGATACGACGGTTGAACTTCATCCGGCCGACCGCAGACAGGTCATAGCGCTCAGGGCTGAAGAACAGGTTGTTGAACAGGGTTTCAGCAGCGTCTTTGGTTGGCGGCTCGCCTGGACGCATCATGCGATAGATCTCGACCAGTGCTTCCAATTGGTTGCTGGTGGAGTCGATCTTCAGCGTGTCGGAGACGAACGGACCGCAGTCGATGTCGTTGGTGTACAGGGTCTCGAGGCGAACAACCTGGGCCTTGGCAATTTTTGCCAGGATCTCGGTGTTCAGCTCGGTGTTGCACTCAGCCAGGATCTCGCCTGTAGCTGGGTGAACGATGGCCTTGGCAGTGGTACGACCCAGGACGTAGTCCAGGGGTACGTCCAACGATTTGATACCGGCTTTTTCGATCTGGTTGATGTGGCGCGCAGTAATACGACGGCCAGCTTCAACAATGACCTTGCCTTTCTCGTCCTGGATGTCCAGGACAGCAATTTCACCACGCAGACGCGAAGCGATCAGCTCCAGGCTGAGGGTTTCATCCTTCAGGCTGAATACGTTGGTGGTGTAGAAAGCGTCCAGCACTTGCTCAGTGGTATAACCGAGCGCGCGCAGCAGTACCGAGGCCGGCAGCTTGCGACGACGGTCGATACGCACGAACACGCAGTCCTTCGGATCGAACTCGAAGTCCAACCACGAACCGCGGTACGGAATGATCCGCGCGGAGTACAGGAGCTTGCCGGAGCTGTGCGTCTTGCCGCGGTCGTGATCGAAGAACACGCCCGGGGAACGGTGCAGCTGGGAAACGATAACACGCTCGGTACCGTTGATAACGAAGGTACCGTTTTCAGTCATCAGTGGGATTTCGCCCATGTAGACTTCTTGCTCTTTGATGTCCTTGATCGCTTTGTTCGACGATTCTTTGTCGAAAATGATCAGACGGACTTTTACCCGCAAAGGTACGGCGTACGTAACACCGCGCAACACGCATTCTTTGACATCAAATGCCGGTTCGCCCAGGCGATAACCGACGTACTCCAGCGCAGCATTGCCGGAGTAGCTGATGATCGGGAAAACGGATTTGAAGGCCGCATGCAGGCCCACGTCGCGGAACTGATCTTTGGTCGCTCCCGCCTGCAAGAATTCACGATACGAATCCAGCTGGATAGCCAGAAGGTACGGGACATCCATGACGTCCGGCAACTTGCTAAAGTCCTTGCGGATACGTTTTTTCTCAGTATATGAGTAAGCCATCAGCGTTCCCCAGCTTGGTCACCTGCTTGTTTGGCCCCTCCGACGGGAGCAGCCAGAAAATCTTGCAAACCCCATGGTTTGCACCACCGCATCGGGTGGCTACAGCGCGTTCATGGCGGCGACCTAGTCGGCAGCCAAGAACGGAAAAAGGCCGGTGGCAAGTGCCACCAGCCATCAGCCTTCAGCTTAACGCTTGGGCTGGAGACGCAAGGTCGATGCTTACTTCAGCTCGACTTTAGCGCCTGCTTCTTCCAGTGCTGCTTTGGCTTTGTCAGCTGCGTCTTTGGCAACAGCTTCCAGAACCATGGCAGGAGCGCCGTCAACTACAGCCTTGGCTTCTTTCAGGCCCAGACCGGTCAGTTCACGTACTGCCTTGATCACGTTTACTTTCTTCTCGCCAGCTTCCAGCAGCATGACGTTGAATTCGGTTTGCTCTTCAGCAACAACTGCAGCAGCAGCTGGGCCAGCAGAAGCAGCGGCAGCGGAAACGCCGAATTTTTCTTCGAAAGCTTTGATCAGCTCAACAACCTGCAGAACCGACATTTCAGCTACGGCGTTGAGGATATCGTCTTGGGAGATAGACATTGCTGTATTTCCTGAATTGGGGGACGGCCTACGCGGCCATCGAAATAAACAAAAAAACGCGAGAGAACTTGCTCAGCCTTAGGCTGCGGCAGCTTCTTTTTGCTCGCGAACTGCGGCCAGAGTACGAGCCAACTTGCTGGTAGCGCCTTGAATCACGCTCATCAGCTGAGAAATAGCTTCGTTACGGGTCGGCAGTGTTGCCAGTACGTCGATTTGGTTAGCTGCGAGGAACTTGCCCTCGAACGCAGCTGCCTTGATCTCGAACTTATCCTGACTCTTGGCGAATTCCTTGAACAAACGGGCAGCAGCGCCCGGGTGTTCCTTGGAGAACGCGATCAGAGTCGGGCCGGTGAACACGTCGTTGAGAACACTGTATTCAGTGTCAGCAACAGCGCGCTTGAGCAGGGTGTTACGTACAACACGTACGTATACGCCAGCTTCACGAGCCTCTTTACGGAGTCCGGTCATAGCGCTTACTGTCACACCACGGGCATCAGCCACGACAGCGGACAGAGCAGCTTTGGCAGCCTCGTTGACTTCAGCGACGATGGCCTTCTTGTCTTCGAGATTAATTGCCACGGGTTAAACTCCTGCTTGTTACCGTTTCATCTGGCCGGAGCCGGATGTCGTTTTGGTGTCTGATTCGGTAAGGAACCGGGAGCACCATCTGCGTAGGCTTGTGGTTTAAGACTTGCGTCGCCTACGGTCTTGGATAGCCCCCGCAAAGCAGGGACCCCAATTTTTTCCAATTGGCGCAATCGCTTGCACCAATTTGTGTCTTATACGTCCAGCGAGCCTTGGTCGATGACCAGACCTGGGCCCATAGTGGTGCTCAGGGTAACGCGCTTGACGTAGATACCTTTCGAGGAAGCTGGCTTGATACGCTTCAGATCAGCGATCAGGGCTTCAACGTTTTCCTTCAGCTTGACGGCATCGAAGCCGACTTTGCCAACGGAGGTGTGAATGATGCCGTTTTTGTCGGTGCGATAACGAACCTGACCAGCCTTGGCGTTTTTAACCGCGGTAGCTACGTCTGGAGTTACGGTGCCGACTTTAGGGTTAGGCATCAGACCACGTGGACCCAGGATCTGACCCAACTGACCTACAACGCGCATTGCATCCGGGGAAGCAATAACTACGTCATAGTTCAGGTCGCCGCCTTTCATTTCGGCAGCCAGGTCGTCCATGCCAACGCGATCAGCACCAGCGGCCAGAGCAGCTTCAGCTGCCGGGCCCTGGGTGAAGACAGCAACACGTACAGTCTTGCCAGTACCGTGTGGCAGCACAGTAGCGCTACGAACGACCTGGTCGGATTTACGTGGGTCAACACCCAGGTTTACAGCAACGTCAACGGACTCGCTGAACTTGACAGTCGACAGCTCGGCCAGCAGGGCAGCAGCGTCTACAAAGTTGTAGGCCTTGCCTGCTTCGATTTTGCCGGCGATAGCCTTTTGGCGCTTGGTCAGCTTAGCCATTACACACCCTCCACGTTAAGGCCCATGCTACGAGCAGAACCGGCGATGGTACGCACGGCTGCATCCATATCAGCTGCAGTCAGATCCGCGTTTTTGGTTTTCGCGATTTCTTCCAGCTGAGCACGAGTTACGGTGCCAACCTTAACGGTGTTAGGACGAGCGGAACCGCTAGTCAGACCAGCAGCTTTCTTCAACAGAACCGAAGCCGGGGTCGACTTGGTTTCGAAGGTGAAGCTACGGTCGCTGTATACAGTGATGATCACTGGAGTCGGCAGACCTGGCTCAAGACCCTGAGTACGGGCGTTGAAGGCCTTGCAGAATTCCATGATGTTCACGCCGTGCTGACCCAGAGCTGGGCCGACGGGTGGGCTAGGGTTGGCCTGAGCGGCCTTCACTTGCAGCTTGATGTAAGCGGTAATCTTCTTGGCCATGAGGCACTCCAATTACGGGTTCAAACGCCTCGAAAGGCTCCCCGGTTACTTGCGCGTTTATCCCAGTGACGACAAAACCCCACAGCCTAAGGCTGCGGGGTTGGGATGCTTGCTCAGCTAGACCTTCTCGACCTGGCTGAACTCCAACTCTACCGGGGTAGAGCGACCGAAAATGAGCACTGCCACCTGGATCCGGCTCTTTTCGTAGTTAACTTCTTCGACGGTGCCGTTGAAATCAGCAAACGGACCATCTGTGACACGAACAACCTCACCCGGCTCGAACAACGTCTTCGGCTTAGGCTTGTCGCTACCGTCAGCAACACGACGCAGGATCGCTTCTGCCTCTTTGTCAGTGATCGGAGCAGGCTTATCAGCGGTACCGCCAATGAAACCCATGACACGAGGAGTGTCCTTGACCAAGTGCCAAGTACCTTCGTTCATGTCCATCTGTACCAGCACGTAGCCAGGGAAGAACTTGCGTTCACTCTTGCGCTTCTGACCATTCCGCATTTCAACCACCTCTTCAGTGGGAACCAGAATTTCGCCGAAGCCATCTTCCATGCCTGCCAGCTTTACGCGCTCCAGCAAAGAGCGCATAACATGCTTCTCGTAACCCGAGTAAGCATGCACAACGTACCAACGCTTAGCCACGGGACACCCTTAGCCAACAATCAAGGAAACAAGCCAGCCGAGCAGGGAATCAAGCCCCCACAACAGCAACGCCATAACCAGTACAACAGCCACAACAATCAACGTGGTCTGCGTGGTTTCTTGGCGAGTCGGCCAAACGACTTTACGGATTTCGGTGCGAGCTTCCTTTACCAGGACTGCGAAAGACTTGCCTTTGGCAGTCTGCAGGCCTACAAAGGCAGCTACAGCAGCAAGGGCGAGCAAAGCGAGTACGCGGTACAGGATCGGCGAAGCAGAGTAGTACTGATTGCCAACAACGCCTACGACCACCAATGCGACTACAGCGAGCCACTTGACGAGATCGAAACGAGAGCTTTGAGCTTCAGCCTTAGGAGTCATCTATGAAGATCCTGTGAAAAGAAAGCCAGACACACCACGTGAATCTGGCAGGTCAGGAGGGAATCGAACCCCCAACCTACGGTTTTGGAGACCGTTGCTCTGCCAATTGAGCTACTGACCTAAAACAAAATCAGGCCGACCATTATGCAGGCCTGAAAAAGACTTTACAACAACCAACCCCGCTAGACTTGAAATCATCCAGCAACAACACCGGAAACACCACTATCAAGCCGAGGTAGCTGTTAAAACAAAGGCAGATATTTTCATATCTGCCTTGTTATATGGAGCTCTTGAGCGGATTTGAACCGCTGACCTCACCCTTACCAAGGGTGTGCTCTACCAACTGAGCTACAAGAGCGAAACACATTGCACAACCTGCAAACTTGGAGCGGGTAGCGGGAATCGAACCCGCATCATCAGCTTGGAAGGCTGAGGTTCTACCACTAAACTATACCCGCGGAGCTTGCAGCTCACGCTAAAAATGGTGGAGGGGGAAGGATTCGAACCTTCGAAGTCGTAGACGTCAGATTTACAGTCTGATCCCTTTGGCCGCTCGGGAACCCCTCCTAAGCGAGCCGGCATTCTACATCACGCCGGCCTTCTGTCAAGCATTTTCTCATTTAAAAATATGAGGTTAGCTGCGTTGACCTTCGCTTCACGCTGTAGACCGTAAAGGTCTTCACTGCGAAGCGGGCGCCATTCTATGCAAACTATTCGACAGTTGCAACGCCTTCGCACAACATTATTTTATGTTTTAACTCATTGAATTCCTTAGCAAGGTTTTCAAACGGCAGATCATCAGCCAACCGCCGGCTTTCAGGGGCAACCCGGAGCCAGTAACCCGAGGCATCCGGCGCGCTCAGCAACTGCAGCTTGACCTTGATATCCAGGCTCACGAGACGCTGCTCGACGGACTGCGCCTGGCGCTGATCCGAAAAACCACCGATGTACAAGCACGTATTCGACGAGTCAGGCGCCCTTGCTCGATCCCTGCGGACCACAGCATCCGCGGACTCACTGAGCAATCGAATATCCTGCTGCGAGCCTTTATAGAGGCTCAGGGGCGTAACGTCCTTGGCGCGCAATGGCGCTTCTTGCTGATGCCATACGTAGTAGAAGGCGTTGAGGACGAGTAAAAGCAAAAACAGCCAACGCATAATCACCTCACGATAAAGGACACGCCATCGCCAACCCAACAAAAATCAGGTCAGGCACGAGTCGAGCCTGCGGCACCGCGTCTGACACCAGGGCTGCATCCCCACCGGTCAGGAACACAGTGAAGTCATCCCCCCAGTAGGCGCGAGCCAATTCAAGCTGCGTCAGCACAAACCCCCTAAGCATCAATGTACAGCCACGCTCGACGGCCTCTACGGTGGTACGACCAGGGGAAAGGCGCTCAAGAGCCCTTTCCGCAGCAACATCGTCGTAGCGTATCCGCCGCGTGTGCGTTCGCAGCTGGTTACGCATGAGGGGCATCCCTGGGCAGATGAAGCCGCCCAAGTGCTCGCCATCGGCGGCAATAAAATCTGCAGTTGCTGCCGTACCAAAATCGAGCACCAGACATGCGCCCGATGCCAACTTGAATCCACCCAACATCGCTAACCAACGATCAAGGCCAAGACGCTCGAAATCTTCGTAGCCATTGCGCACCCCAGCCATCTCTCGGGCGGAAGCAGCACAGGAAACAACAACACCAAAGGCCTCAACGAGAGCGGCGACCAACTTGTCTGTTTCCTCCAAGGCGCGAACACTCACCAACCTACAGCGTGTCAGCAATATGCCTGGTAGCGCTGTCAGACTTTCAATCAATGCGATGTCCGAACCGGCAACCCCCTCCGCAGAGGCGCTCGCCCTATCCGAGTCAAGTATTCGCCACTTGATAAAGCTATTCCCACAGTCGAGCTCAAGAATCATCACGCAACCTCAGGCTTAACTCACCACCACTGTATATTTTCTCAACACCATCAACACTTAAACGCAACGCACCTTGAGAGTCGACTCCCAGCACAATTCCATCGACCTGGTTGACACCCGCAATGAGGGAGACAGCCCTTCCCTGCCATGCGTGGTTTTGCTCCCACTCCTCTTGAAGCGCCGTAAAGCCCTCCGCCCGATGACGATCCAGATAGTCCTGCAGCTGAAGGCCCAATCGCGCAACCAGCGAATTACGATCTGCAGGAGAGCCCTTCTCGAGCTGCACCGAAGTCCACTGCTGATCAACCTCCTCAGCTTTCTGCATGTTTACGTTGATACCTATTCCGAGGACAACGTGACAGATATCCGCCGGATCCCCCACCAACTCCAGCAAGATCCCGGCTATTTTCTTCTGCCCTACCAATACATCATTTGGCCATTTCAAGGTCGCGCCCTGCACCCCAGACTCACGTAAGGACTGCATGACCGCCAGGCCAACCACCAGACTGAGCCCCTCTAGTTGCCGAAGGCCTCCTTCGATACGCAACACAAGGCTGTAATACACGTTCTGAGCGAATGGGCTGACCCACTTTCGGCCCCGCCTGCCCCGTCCTGCCGTCTGCTGTTCCGCAAGCACCAGGAACGGCGCCACATGCCCAGCATCAACAAGGCGCAAGGCCTCTGCATTGGTGGAGTCGATGGAATCGGATATATGGACAGGCCACGAAAGGGACGGCGCATTCAGCGCAATGTCCGTAGCGCTCAAGAACACCAGCGGCGAAGCCAACTGATAACCCTTGCCCCGAACTTTATGGATGGGCAGATTCAACTCAGCTTCGAGGTGCTGCAGTTGCTTCCAGACAGCACTGCGACTAACCCCCAGGGCAGCACCCAGCGCTTCTCCGGAATGAAATCGGCCATCCTTCAAAAGCTTTAACAACGTCAGCATGCAAGTATCGCCTCACAATGAGGCACGCATGATAGCCATGCGCAAGGTCATTGCATAGAAAGGCGGGACTTTAGCATTGAAGGCCGCCGTAATGAGCCTCTTCGCCCTTTTCGACCGCCCAAAACAAAACCCCATTTGCTTTCGCAAATGGGGTTTCGGAATTTAATCTTGACGATGACCTACTCTCACATGGGGAAACCCCACACTACCATC